>CAJAYZ010000411.1 GCA_903949225.1 uncultured Planctomycetaceae bacterium | reverse complement strand
CGCCTCGCGGGCGGAGTGGGGCACGGTGCTCCTCGACGCGATCGAACGGGGCGACCTCCCCCCCGACCTGCTCGGAGCACTCCTAACCCGTCAAATCGGCGGCCTCGGCGACGCGGCGATCCGGGCCCGCGTCGCCGCCCTCGTCGGCCCCGGGGAGGCTGCGGGGCCCGAGCGGATCGCCGCCTGGAAGGACCGCCTCGGGCCCGAGCGACTGGCGGCGGCCGATCCGGCGGCCGGGCGGAGCGTGTGGCAGAAGCAATGCGCCGCCTGCCACCGGATGCATGGCGAGGGGGGCTCCCTCGGCCCCGATCTCACCGGGTCGGGGCGACGCGACCTCGACTACCTCCTCGCGAACATCGTCACGCCGAGCGCCACGGTCTCCCCTGATTACCGGATGAAGCAGGTGGTCGTCGCCGACGGCCGCGTCCTCTCCGGCATCGTCATCCGCCGCACGGCCGAGACGCTCCTCCTTCGCACCCAGACCGGCGAGGAAACGATTCCCGTGGACGATGTCGAAGAGGTGATCGACGGCGGCGTGTCGCTCATGCCGGAGGGGATCCTCGAGCGGCTCGATGAAGCCGAGGTCGCCGATCTGTTCCGGTTTTTGATGGAGCCCTGAGCCGCAAGCCCACCCCGGCTCACCACCCGAGCGTTGCCGGATCGACGACCGACGAGGCCCGCGATCGCTCGCGGAAACCGGCGAACCGGTGGAAGGTGAGGAAGTTCGCATCGTGGGCGCTGTGGGCCCCGCTCCCGCCGTCGTCGTGCGCCGTCCGGCTGACAGCAAGGAGATCGTCGCCGTCGACGATCCAGTCGACATACTGGAAGGCGTGCCGGCTGACGTCGGGATGATGGAGGAGAATGCTCAGCTGTTCCCAGTCGCGCAGGTTCGTCGAGCGGAGCAGTACAAGCGTGTTGCGCACCGAGGCGGGCTTCCCCTTCCCGGTGAGGATCGGCGGGGCAGCACTCGCAAGCGACCACCACACCGGCGCCTTCCCCGCGGCGAGCGACTCGGGATCGCGGCGGATGGCAAACTTCTTGGAGCCACCGGGAAATGGGATGAACCCTATGGCCGGATCGAAATCCGCCGTGGCGCCGTCGGCGCTCACCGTCACGATCGCCGCCTGCTCGGTTTCGCCGGGGGCGAGCGGACCGGCCTCGACGCGGAGGATGTCGAGGATGTTCCCGGCAGCATCGGCGACGGCGTTCCCCTCGAGCCAGCCGACGAAGCGGCCATCGAGCCAAGCCGGATCGCGAGGCACTGGCTTCGTGAAGCGCCAATTCGCCCGATCGAGAAGATCGCTTCCCGCCGGCGCGGAGAGCATCACCGGGCTGTAGCGCTTCCCCCACTCTGTCCCGCCGGAGGCATCCTCGACGGCGCGCCAAAGTCTCCCTTCGTGCTCGAGCACCGGCATCGGCGCGGTGTGCCATGCCCCCTCGGCAAGCAGGCCGGTCCGCGCGTCCTCCGGCACGGTCCACGTCCGGCCACCATCGTCGCTGCGGCGGATGACGAGCGGCCCGTGGTGGTGGGTCGGCCCCATCAGCCACAGCGCGTCTGAGTGGACAAAGAGGTTCGACCAGAAGGCGCCGTCGATCGTCGCGATTCGCTCCCAGGTCAGGCCGCCGTCGCCACTCGAGAACACTGCCGTGACGGCGCTTTTCCATTCCGAACTGCCCGGCCCAAAGTGATCGTGCGACGCGACGAGCGTGCCGTCGGGGAGTTCTGCGATCGACGGCGACCCGACATACTGCCTCCCTTCCGCCGGCAGGTAGTCGATGACGACGCCGGGGGGAGCGGCAGCAGCGGTCATTGCCCACGCCGCCACCGCCAGCATCGCCGCCACGGCTCCGAGCGTCCCCAAGGCCCTCATCCCAGCCCCCTTTTCCCGTCGCACCATTCAAAACTCCTCCGCACGCTTGTCAGTTCGGCACGTCAACCGTGAACAGCTGATTGAACTCCCCGGCAGGACTGCCGACCCGCCGCACATAAGCGACGCGGCGGCCGTCGGGGGAAAAGACGCACGCCTCCGGCCGCGGCGCTGGCTCTCCGCTGTGGGCCGTGAGCCTCGAGATCTCCCCGTCGCGGGCGTCGACGAGGCACACGCTGCCGTCGATGACGCACGCCAACCGGTCGCCGGCAGGGCTCCACGTGAAGGCGCTTTCAACGCTCGCGTGGAGACGCGTCAGCGGCCGCGGCGCGCCGCGCGGGCTGACGGTGAACAGCTGCACGACGCCGATCTCGTCGCGGGCAAGATACGCGATCCGTTCGCCGTCGGGGCTCGATCGCAGCCAGTGCCGCGGGCCCTGGATCCCGGGATGGATGGCGCCAGCCGTGAACGTGAGCCGGCGCTGGACGACCCCCGCCGGAGGGCGCGGCCGCGTCTTCGGCGTGCCGGCCAAAGGGCCGCTTGCGGGGATGTCGAGGCCGCCGGTCTGCTCGTCGGCACCGGGGAGGTCGACGACGAACACCTCGCTGATCGCTTCACCGTCCGGCGTGACGACCGTTCCCTGGAAGGCGAGAGCCCGCTGCTGTCGGCTGCCGTCGGCGCGGCGGTATCCGGCGGCGCCGATCCAGGCCTCCTCGCAGGCCCGGCTGATCGCATCACTGCCGCAGAGAGGCTCGTCGTCGAGATCGGTGACGAGGACACTCCAGGCACCGCCGTTGTGGTTGCGGGGATGGGAGCGAGGCACGCTCACCTGCCGACCACAGACACTCACCCCCACCGCGCGGAGATTGCGCTGGTGCCCCGCGGCTCCGGCCGCTGCGTCGAGGAGCGCGTCTTCATAGGTGAAGCTCACCAGCCGGCCATCGGGGGAGAACTGATGAACATGGGTGCCCCCCCGCAGCGCTCCGGGCGTGAACGGGGGGACGAGATCGCGGGCGTCGAGGGGCTCGATGACTCCGGGAGCGCCCGAGCGGACGATCACCCCGCGGCGGCGGGCGGGGCCGTAGCACCACTCGGCGGTGGGATGCTCGGGGCCGAGGATGAACACCACCCGGTCGTCGACGGGGCTCACCGTGACGACGCCGCAGCAGGCACCCTCGACCGATTCGTAGAGCACCTCGACCCGCCCGGTCGCCACCTCGACCCATTCGATCCGCGTCCCGTCGAAGCGTGCCCCGGCGGCATCCGAGCGGATGTCGTACACCAGCCACTCCCCGTCGGCGGTCCAGACCCCGGCGTTGGTGAGGAGATGGCCGTGGGGGGCGCAGGTGATCTGGCGTTCGGTCATGGGTCGAGCGTGGCGGACGTGCGGTCCGGCCGGACGGTGCGGGGTGAAACGGAGATGCCGGAAAGAGGGGCAGGCTGGAAATCGACTCAAGGCCCCCCGACGGTCTGACGAAAACTCTTGTGTCGCCGGATCCTTCCGGCGGCCGCCACCCGGGAGGACCGCCCAAGGCCTCCCTGGTGACACCGAACTTCGAACATTCGGTCGCCGCATTCCGTCGGAGGTGCCAAACCCAAAGCGTTGATCCGGATTCCCAGAAAAGTCCGGGGCTTGCCCCAGACCCAATCCGCATCAGTCTCGCAGCGATCTACCCCGCTCGCAGGCGGCGACCTGTTCGATCCACGAGGGCCGTGGTGGCGCAAGCCACCACGGCCTTTCTCGTTTTTTTCGTGCCCCCCGGAGCGGTCTGCAGGAGGGCCCGCCCGGTGTTTGCGACCGGCCCGGTCCCGCCGGTAGCATACGCGCCGCGTCGGTCGACCAGGGAGGGGGGCCGGCGAACGCTTTCGGGACCGTCGGTCTCCTGTGCCCCGCTGCCGCGCCGCATCCGGTCGTGGCGCCTCGGGCGTGAGGGCCCCGGTCTCCGGAACCCGGACCTCCTGTTTTCTCCCCTGCACGAACGAGGTGTTCCTTGCGACGATTCTTCCATGGCCTGCTCGTGGGCGTGCTCACGCTCTGGATCCCGATCGACTCCGCGGTGGCGGGCTGGTGGCACCACCACCACCGTCATGCCATGCCCGTAGCCTGGGGCCCCGCGTTCCCACCGCCGTGCGCAGCGGGGCCGTTCCCCGGCTGGGCAGGCGCGATCGTCATCGACGACCGTCCGCTCGGGGCGCCCTCCCCGTTTGCCGTTTTCGCCGCGCCCCCCGCCGAGGTGGTCCTCGACTCATGGATCACGACCGGGCCGGTCGAAGGGTCGATCTTCGACGAGGAGACGGTCGTCCACGAAGGATCGGTCATCGATGAAGGGACGGTTGTCGAGCAGGGCGCGATCGACGCTGGGGATTGCGCGTGTGATCCCTGCCAGGGTGAATCGTCCGCCGAGATTGGTATGGCCTTCGACGGAACAGTCGTCGAGGGAACCGTCATCGACGGCGGGTCAGTGATCGGCGTGCCGACGCCGGCTTCCGACGTCATCGATAACGACGAAGGCCCTGTCAGGACAGAGCGGCCCATCGCAATCCCTGTGCCCCCCACGCGCGACGTGAACACGCGCGTCGAGACCACACCGGAATCCGAGAGCCCAACCTCGCTCGAACTCCCCGGCACGGCGGCGACCACTTCTGGCGATCCTGCCGCGGCAGCCCAGCCGGGCCCCGCCGACGAGCCGGCCTCCTCCGTGCTCGAGCCGTGGGAACCGAAGACCGTGCAGGGGGACACCGCCGCCGAGACGGCGACCGACGAGCCCCCCGCCGAGACGATGGAGGAAGCCGAGGCCTTCGAGCGCGCCGAGACGCCGGCCGATGCGAGCCCCGCCGACGAGCCGGTCGCCGATGACGCAGACGTGGAGAGCACGCCGCAGCCGAAGCGCCGCAACCTCTTCGACGAGGCTCCGGCCGACGACGCAGAGGCATTCGAAAGCCCCCGGGCCACCGAGGACAGCCTCCCCCCGAGCGACGCCTTCGAGGCGCCTGCCGCCAGCGACGATGACTTCGGGATCCCCGATGAGGCGCCGATGGACGAAGGCGACGAGATGCCGGCGGACGACTTCGGAGACGACAGCGGCGCACCGGCCTCGGATGACTCCGGCTTCGAGCCGGCAACCGAGGAACCGATGGAGGAAGGGTTTGAAGGGGAGCCGGGACAGGAAGGGGAGCCGGGACAGGAAGGGGAGCCGGGAATCGAAGGGGAGCCGCTCGAGGAAGGGGAGCCGCTCGAGGAAGGGGAGCCGATGGAGGAAGAAGCCCCGGCGGAATCCGATCCGTTCGATGCCAACGTCCTCCACACCCCCGGCCAGCGCTCGCGGGAATGGCGCGACGACACCGGCCGCCACGGCACCGAGGGGCGGCTCGTCGAGGTCCGTGCCGACCGAGTGCGGATCCTAAAGGTCAGCGGTCGGCACACGACCGTGCCGATGGCCCGCCTCTCCCGCGCCGATCGCGATCACGTCGCCGGCGTCGCTCTGGCGCTCGGCCGTCCAGCGGCCCGGCCAGTGGAAACAGCCGGCCTCTGAGCGGCCGCCCCACGGGCGGCTTCGAGCCTGAAGCAGCACGCCGACCGTGCCCCCGACTCCGGGGGCACGGTCGGTCGCGTTTCATTCCGGCAGGCTCACTTCTCGTCGAGGACAGCCACGGTCTCGAAGGCCTTCCCCTCGAGCATCTCCAGCGATGCCCCGCCACCGGTCGACACGTGGCTGACGCGGTCGGAGTAGCCGAGCTGCTCGACCGCCGCGGCCGAGTCACCGCCACCGATGATCGTCACGCCACCGGCCGTCGTGGCTTCGGCCACCGCATCGGCGACCGCCTTCGTGCCGGCGTCGAACGGCGGCATCTCGAAGACCCCCATCGGCCCGTTCCAAACCACCGTGCCGGCGGTGCGGATGATCGCGGCGTAGGCAGCCGCCGTCGCCGGACCGATGTCGAGCCCTTCGAAGCCATCAGGGATCTCCCCTGCCTTCACCACCTTCTTGTTGGCGGAAGCGGAGAAGTCGTCGGCACAGTGGGTGTCGACGGGGAGAACGAGCTTCGCGCCGCCGCTGGCGAGGAGCTGCTTGGCGAGTTCGACCTTGTCGGGCTCGACGAGCGACTTGCCGGTCTTCCCTCCCTGGGCCAGCGAAAAGGTGTAGGCCATCGCGCCCCCAATGAGGACGTGATCACAGATCGCCAGGAGGTTCTTGATGACCTCGATCTTGTCCGACACCTTCTTGCCGCCGATGATCGCCACAAACGGACGCTTCGGCTTGCCGATCGCGTCGGAGAGATACTGAATCTCCTTCTCGACGAGGAATCCGACGACGGCCGGCTTGCCCGCCTGCTTCATCGCCACCGGCACGGCGTGCATGCTCGCCTCGGTGCGGTGGCAGGTGCCGAAGGCGTCGTTGACATACGCATCGGCGAGGGTCGAGAGCCCGGCGACGTAGGCCGCGTCATCCCCCTTCTTCTCCCCCTTGTTGAAGCGGACGTTCTCGAGGACGAGCACGCCGCCGGCAGGGAGGGCGGCGAGCTTGGCGTGGCTGTCCGGCCCGCCAGTGTCGGTCGCCAAGGCGACCGGGTGACCGAGGAGCTCGCCGAGTCGCTTGGCGACGGGGGCCAGCGAGAAGGCCGGCTCCGCTCCCTTCCCAGCGGGACGACCGAGGTGCGACATGAGCACCGCCCGCCCGCCGCGATCGAGGATCGAGCGAATCGTTGGCAGGGCCATCCGGATCCGGCGATCATCGGTGATCGCGCCGGCATCGTCCTGCGGGACATTGAAATCGACGCGCACCAGCAGCGTCTTGCCCCGGGGGTCGAGATCGGCGACGGTCTTCTTCGGCATGGCGGCGGTCCTTGGAGTGGAGGGGAACTTCGGCCCGGGGACGGACACCGCCCACCGGTCCCGCGAATCTACGCCCCGGCAGCCCGACGGCAAGGCCGGGGGCCTGCCGGCAGCCCCGGTGAGCGGCTGAACCGGGGCTGTCTGCAGGCTATATTCAGGGTTCATTCAAAGCTTCTTCGTCGCTTTCTAACGCCCCTACGCCAAGGCCATGACCGATCGGGACCTGCCGCCGTCACGCAGCCGGTGGCCCTCCCGGCTCTTCCCGGTGAGCCTGG
>CAJAYZ010000410.1 GCA_903949225.1 uncultured Planctomycetaceae bacterium | reverse complement strand
CGCAAGGATGCGATTTTCCTCGGGGCGATCGGCCACCCCGGCGTCACCCCGGGCATTCTCGAGAAGGGCCTCCTGCTGGAGTTGCGCTTCAAACTCGATCAGTACATCAACCTCCGCCCGGTGAAACTGCTCCCCGGCGTGGAGACCCCGCTGGCCGGACGCGGCCCCGGTGATATCGACTTCGTCGTTGTCCGCGAAAATACGGAAGATCTCTACTGCGGCGTCGGCGGCTACCTCAAGAAGGGCACCCCCGACGAAGTCGCGACCCAGTCGGCCGTCTACACCCGCAAAGGCTGCGAGCGCTGCATTCGCTGGGCCTTCGACTACACGCGGAAGCGCAACAGCCCCAAGAAGACGCTCACGCTCGTCGCGAAGACCAACGTCCTCACGTATGGCCACGACCTGTGGTGGAGAACGTTCCAGGAGGTTGCCGCGGAATACCCCGACGTGAAGACCGACTACAACCACGTCGACGCCTGCTGCATGTGGATGGTGAAGAACCCTGACGCCTACGACGTCATCGTCACCACGAACATGTTCGGCGACATCATCACCGACCTCGCCGGCATCCTCCAGGGGGGCATGGGCGTGGCGGCCGGCGCCAACCTTAATCCCGACGTTTCCCCGGCGGGGAAGCGGGGTGTGAGTATGTTCGAGCCGATGGGGGGAAGTGCCCCGAAGTACACCGGCACCAACAAGATCAACCCGATCGCCGCGATCAATGCCATGGCCATGCTTCTCGAGCACAACGGCTACCCCAGCGCCGCGGCGCGGGTCGACAAGGCCGTGGCCCACGTCACCGGCACGAAGATGACGAGCCAGGCGGCCGGCCGGATGGGGCACGGCACGAGCGAAGTCGGGGATCTGGTCGTCGCGGCCCTGTGACGGGCCGGACGTGGCCCGCGACGCCGATAAGGGCGCGGGCCGCGGGGTTGTTACGCGAGCGGAATACGCCGCCCCTCGTGCTGGCTCACGCTGGCGGCCTGCACCACGTTCATCGCACCCAGGACTTCCTCAAGGCCGCTGTGCGGCCTGAGGAGACTGGTCACTTTGCGATGGAATTGGAGAAGCATCTGCTCGCCGACGGAGCGGTCTGCATCGAGGGCTTCCTGGTGCCGCCCCGCCGTGTCAAACCACACCAAGCCATTGGGATGGTCGACGAACGCGATCCCCTTCTCGCAGGCCACTTGAAGGGCCGAAGGGGGCCTGAAACCGACGGCCTCCTCCCAGCAAGCGGGGATGTAATAGCCGCAGCTGATCTGGGCGATCGGCCCGTTGCCGGGTGCCCCGGATGTCGTGAAGTCGAGGCTCATCATCTGGTAGTCATCGATCGCGGCGTCCGGCGTCTCCGCGTGCCGCACCGCCACGACACTCGTCGGGTCGGTGCCGACGACATACCGGCACCAATCGACCAGTTCCATGAGATCCCGGGCCTCGGTAGCACCGTCGCGCGGGGGCACGGTGGCCGAGGGGGGCATCTGCGGCACCCGTCGATGGCAGAAGAGCATCCGTGGCGCCCCGAGACGGGTGGCGATCAACTCCTTCAGCCGCATCGTGGCGGGGGCGTACCGGCGGGGAAGCTCGGCCATGAACGCGATCCCCGATTGCTCGACGCGGCGGCGGAGGACGTCGGCCTCGGCGGCATCGACCGGCAGGGAAGCCCCCGTATAGACGGCCTTGCCATGGTCGCAGGCGGCGAGGATCGGCGCTACGCCGTACCATTGATCGGAGAGATAGAGAATCGCGTCGATGTCATCGCGCGCGGCGAGGGCCCGAAATCCCTCCACGGCCACCGTTCCGAGTTCCCCAGCCGCTCTCCGCGCCAGGTGGGCGACCTGCTCGCAGATCCCGTGCACCTCGAAACGGTCCGCGAGCGATCGCAGCGCGGGCAGGTGCCTCTTCTCCCACAGCGGGCCGAGACCGACGATGCCGACGCGGAGTTTCATCGGGGAGTCCCTGGTTCGGCAGCGGCCAATTCGCGATCGCGGTCGATCCCCTTGTCGGCGATGTCCTTGCGGCACCAGGCGCCGTTCCAGCGAATGCGACGGACCGCCGAATAAGCGTGGAGTTTGGCCCTGGCGAGGCTCTCACCGACGGCCGTGACGGCGAGCGTCCGCCCGCCGTCATTCACCACACCCTCCCCATTGGCCCCGGGACGGGTCGCGGCGTGAAACACCTCCACCCCCTCGAGCGAGTGGGCATCGGCGAGCCCCCGGATCGGCCGCCCCTTCTCGACGTCGCCCGGATACCCCTCCGAGGCCATGACGACGGTGACGGCAGCCCCCGACTTCCACCTCGGGGCATCGATGGCCTCCAGTTTCCGATCGACCGTCGCATCGACGATCTCCAGGAGGCTCGATTCCAGCAGCATCATCAGCGCCTCGCACTCCGGATCGCCGAAGCGGGCGTTGAACTCGAGAACCTTTGGCCCCTGCGCCGTGAGCATCAACCCGGCAAACAGCACCCCCTGGAAGGGAACCTGCGAGCGCCGCATCGCATGGACGGTCGGCACGAGGATCCGCGACTCGATCTCCGCCATCAGGGCGGCATCGACAAACGGCGTCGGGCAGTACGCCCCCATGCCCCCGGTGTTCGGCCCAAGATCACCGTCGTACGCCGCCTTGTGGTCTTGGAGCGGCGGCAACGTGACGATCGTCCGCCCGTCGGTGATCGCCATCACGCTCACCTCGCGACCGTCGAGACGTTCCTCCACCAGAATCCCCTTCGCGGCGGCGGCGAACTGCGGATCCCCGGCGAGGGTGGCCACGGCGGCCAGTGCCTCGGCCCGGTTGGCACAGACAAACACCCCCTTGCCGGCCGCCAGCCCGTCTGCCTTGACCACGACCGGCATGTCCTCGCGGGCCTCGAGATACTCCTGAGCACGCTTTGCCGAGCGAAACTCCCGGTACATGGCCGTGGGAACGTCCCCCCGGTGAAGGATCTGCTTGCAGAACGTCTTGCTTCCCTCGATCTGCGCCGCCCGGGCGGTGGGGCCGAAGATCCTCAAGCCCTCGGCCTGAAAGGTGTCGACAACGCCGGCCACGAGCGGAGCCTCGGGGCCGATCACGCTGAGGTCAACCGCGCGGGACCGGGCAAGCGCCACCAGCCCCGGGATGTCCCCGGCCGTCACCGCGACGTTCTCGCCGATCTGTGCCGTTCCCGCATTGCCCGGGGCGATGAGCACCTCGGCGCCGTCGGAGGCGAGTTTCCAGGCCAGGGCATGCTCGCGACCACCGCTACCGACAACGAGGACGCGACGCGAGGGGCCTGCCACTGGGAACGATCCTTTCGGAAATGGAGTTGGGCCGAAGACGGTTTGGGAACAGCGGGCTTTGCACCCAAAGCCCGCACGGTCCCGGAGGGGAGCAGACTACCGGAAGGGTCTCGGGATGCGAATCGACTTTCCGCTCCCGCAAAACCGGCCCTCCTGGGATGCGATTGAGCCGCCAGCATCCCCGTTGGCTCTGCCCCGGCTCCGCTGCCGGAAGGGATGGCCGAGCCCCTCGCCGCGCCGACGGTCGGTGACGGAATTGGAAATCGTGCGGGTGGGGCTGAATTCGCGGTCTCCACGCGCCACCCGACGTTGACAGCCATAGCCCAGCCGATACAGTTGAAAGAGAGTTCGTGAAAAAAATCACGAACTTCCTCTTGCCCGTCAATTCCTGTGGTTTCTTTCGACTTCTGGCTGTTTCAGCTGGGCGTTTTGGAGCGGGAAATCGGATGGGCGATGGGGTTTGTCGGTTGACGGGCCAAGAGCCCTGCACACAGGCTGGGGTTTGGCTCGATCTGGGATCTGAAAGAACAACGGGTTTTTGTTCCCCGAAGTGCCACCGCAGCGATGCGACCACGATCGATCGGGGGCCATCGGCGACCTTGAGCGTTGAGGCGAGGCATGGCTGAAAACAAGAAGATGTCGACGGCTGAGATTCTCGCGGCCGCGAGAGCCGCCAAAGCGGCCAAATCAGAGGCCGCCGAGGCAGCGCCACCGGCCGACGTGACCGACACCCCGGCCCCGAAGGCCGCCGCTCCCAAGCCGGCCGCCGCAAAGCCCGCTGCTGCCGCCGGCGGGAGGCCGAGCGTCGCCGAGATCATGGCCTTGGCAAGGGCCAAGAAGGAGGCGGAGCAGGGCGGGGCCCCCGCAACCCCGGCCGATCAACCGGCGCCGAAACCCGCGGCTGCCAAGGCTCCCGTGGCGAAAGCCCCTGCCGATAAGCCGGCCGTGGCCAAGGCTGCGACACCGAAATCGCTCACCCGAGACACCGCAAGCATCCTCGCGGCGGCCCGGACGGGCTCCAAGCCGGGCCCGGTGAGCAAAGCCGATGCGCCCGCTCGTCCAGCGGCCGTGGCCGAAACCGCGTCGACCGTCGTCAAAGCGCCGCCCGCCAAACTCGCCACCGCTCCTGTGCTTCCTCCCAAGCCGGTCAAGCCGGCTGCGAAGAAGGGGGCCGATGCGGAGCAGGATCGGCGCGGATTCCTCGAAATGGCCCTCGGGTCTTTCATGGCCACCGGTTTCACCGCACTGTCGATGACAGGCGGCCTGTTTGGCCTCGGGTTGGCCCGGTTCATGTTCCCCAACGTCCTGGCCGAACCGCCGAGCCGGTTCAAGGTCGGCTTCCGAGAGGGATTCCCGTCGGGCAAGGTGGAGACGAAGTACGTCGCTCAGTATGGCGTATGGGTCGTCAACAGCGACGTCGGCGGCCAGCAGCAGATCTACGCCCTCAAGACCGTCTGCACCCACCTCGGCTGCACCCCCAACTGGCTCGAGGCGGAGCAGAAGTTCAAGTGCCCCTGCCACGGCAGTGGCTTCTACAAGGACGGTGTCAATTTCGAGGGGCCTGCCCCCCGTCCACTCGAGCGTTACGCGATCCGCATCGCCGATGACGGTCAACTCGAGATCGATAAAGGACGCTCCTACCACGAGGAACTCGGCCAGTGGGCCGATCCCGAGTCGTACATCACCGTCTGACCGCTCACAGCACCGTTTCTTCCCGTCCATCGCTTCCGCGCCAGCCCCTGTCCCCGACCTCCGGCAACCGACCCATGGCCATCGGCGAAACGATCCGTAATTCCCAGATCTGGAAAAGCATCTTCCGGCATCCCATGCCCCTCGACCGGCGCAACCGGATCGTGGTGATGCTCACCAACTTCTTCCTGCACCTCCACCCCGTGTCGATCAAGAAGCAGGGGATTGCCCTCTCCTTCACGTGGTGCATGGGTGGGGTGACGTTCTTCCTCTTCCTGGTCGAAACGGTCACCGGCGTGCTGTTGATGTTCTACTACCGGCCAACGCTGGAGTGGGCCTACAACGACATCCTCGCCCTCCGCGACGT
>CAJAYZ010000409.1 GCA_903949225.1 uncultured Planctomycetaceae bacterium | reverse complement strand
GTCACTCCGATGCCCTTCAGCGCCATCGTCAGCGCCTCGCGGTTGGGGGCGATCTCGAGCGCGTCGTTGCGATCGATGAGCCCCTGGTCGATGAGGCTCTTGAGGCTCATCGTGAAATCCTGCATGCCGTCGCGGTGCGACTTCTTGATGTGGTCGGCGAGGAGATGATCCTGCTCCTCGAGGATGTACTTCCTCACGAGGACGTCGAAGAACATCACCTCGCAGATCGGCACCCGGCTGACCCCCTCGCGGATCGACTTCAACAGCTTCTGCGCGATGATCCCCTTCATGTTGAAGGCGATGGCGCTGCGGATCGAGGGATGCTCCTCCTGGGGGAAGAGGTCGAGGATGCGGCCGATGCAACTGGAGGCGCTCGCGGCGTGGATCGTGCCGAACACGAGATGACCCGTCTCGGCGGCGTGAATGGCCGTCTTGAACGTCTCCACGTCACGCAACTCGCCGACGAGGATGATGTCGGGATCCTCGCGGACCGCGTGCTTCATCCCGATCTCGAAGTTCTTGACGTCGGTACCGATCTCTCGCTGGTTGATCAGGCACTTGTCTTCGGTGAACACGAACTCGATCGGATCCTCGAGGGTGAGGATGTGCTTGCGGTAGGTCTGGTTGATGTAATTGAGCATCGATCCGATCGTCGTGCTCTTGCCGGAGCCGGTAACGCCCGCAAGGAGCACCATCCCCTGGTCGAGGACGCACATCCTCTCCAGGCTCGGCGGGAGGAAGAGCCCCTTGAAGTCGGGGATCTTGTTGTTGACGCGCCGCGCGACCATTCCCAGCGAGCCCTGCTGGTAGAGAAGATTGACACGGAACCGCCAGCGAATGTCGTCGACGACGCAGGTGTGGGCGAAGTCGGCGCCGCCGTCGACGTCGAGGATCTTCTTCTGTCGATCGTCGAGCATCGCGAAGCAGAGCCGCTGCATGGTCTCGTCGTCGAGCTTGTCGTGCTTGAGCGGCTGGAGCGAGCCCTTCACGCGCATGAAGGGGGGCTGGCCGACCTTGAGATGGAGATCGCTCCCCTGCAACCGCACCAGTGCCTCGAACAGCCTGTCGATCTCGAGGCGGTCCTTCTTCTTCATGCCCCGGACGGGGGTGGCGGGGGTCGCTGGGGCGGTTTCGATCGTGGCCATGGCATGCCTATCGAAGAGGATGTGGTGGAACGTAGGAACTGCCACCGCGTCGGCAGGGCACGCCCGGGGCTGGCGCGTCGTCGCCCGCGGTCGCGGCCGTCAGGACGGGGGCGGACGGACCGGAATCCCCCGACGGATGAACAGATCTTTAACCTCCCGGATCGTACACTGGCCGAAGTGGAAGATGCCAGCGGCCAGGGCTGCATCGGCCCCGCCGAGCGTAATCGCGTCGGCAAGATGATCGGGCCGACCGGCGCCGCCGCTGGCGACGACGGGGATGCCGACGGCGCGACTGACGGCGGCGGTGATCTCGAGGTCGTAGCCATCGCGCGTGCCGTCGCGGTCCATGCAGGTCAGCACGATCTCCCCGGCACCGAGCCGCTCGACCTCGCGGGCCCAGGCCACGGCCTCAAGCCCCGTCGGCACCCGTCCCCCGCTGACAAACACCTCCCAGATTTCCCGGCCATCCTTCATCACCCGCTTGGGGTCGATGTTGACGACCGTGGCACAGCTGCCGAGCCGGTCTGCGACGCGCGAGACGAGCTCCGGCGTCCGCACCGCGGCGGAATTGATGCTCACCTTCTCCGCGCCTGCCTGAATGAGTCGCGAGGCGTCGTCGAGCGTCCGGATCCCGCCGCCGACGGTGAACGGCATGAAGACCGTCTCCGACACCCGGCGGACCACATCGAGCATGATCGAGCGTTCCTCGTGGCTGGCCGTGATGTCGAGGAACACCAGCTCATCGGCTCCCTCCGCCTCGTAGCGGGCGGCGACCGCGACCGGATCGCCGGCATCGACGAGGTCGAGGAACTTCGTCCCCTTTACGACACGCCCCTTCTCCACGTCGAGGCAGGGAATGATCCGTTTAGCGAGCACGCATCAACCTCCGGCGGAGTGACCGATCCGTCCCTCGTCGGGGCTCGATGCGGTGGCGTAGAGACGGCGGGGGATCCGCCCGGCAAGGAACGCCTGCCGGCCCGCGTAACAGGCCGCCTGCATCGCCGCGGCCATCCGCAGCGGATCGGTAGCGTGGGCGATGGCGGTATTGAGGAGGACGCCATCGACGCCGAGCTCCATCGCCTCGGCGACGTCGCTGGCGGTGCCGACCCCGGCATCGACGATGACGGGATAGTCGGGGTCGTCCTCCTTGAGATACTCCAGGCAGATCTTCAGGGCGTTGGGATTGAGGATCCCCTGCCCGGAGCCGATCGGGCTCCCGGCCGGCATCACGCTCGCCGCCCCGGCCTCCTTGAGCCGCCGGGCAAGAACCGGATCGTCGCTCGAGTAGACGAGGACGGCGAAGCCCTCGGCGACGAGCCGGATCGTCGCATCGAGCGTGCCAATCGGATCGGGGAGGAGCGTGCGCGTGTCGCCGAGGACTTCGAGCTTCACCCACTCGCTGCCGGGATTGCCGAGATCACGGAGCAGCTCGCGGCCGAGCCTGGCAACGCGGACCGCCTCGTCGGCGGTGAAGCATCCGGCCGTGTTGGGGAGGATCGTGTAGCGCTTCGGATCGAGGTGATCGAGGATGTTCTCGCCGGCCGCGTTCACCAGCCGCTCGCGCCGCACAGCCACCGTGACGCAGTCGGTCCCCGCTGCCTCGAGGCACCGGGCCATCTCGGCATAGGAGCGGTATTTCCCGGTGCCGACGACGAGGCGACTGGAAAGCGTGATCCCGCCGACGGTGAGCGTCTCGGCGGTCGATTGCACAGGGGGCATGGTGGGCGGAGGCATCGTGGAATCGGGAGGAGGAGACCCTCGGAAGGACTTGGAGCCTAGCAGGCTTTCGACGCTGTGGCGCTCCGTGGCCGCGGACGACGGACTCGGCTACTTCCCGGCGATCCCGACCGCGTTCGGGGCGGGGCGGCAACGAGCGCTCCAGCGATCAACCACCGCCGACGAGCGTCACGATCTCGAGCCGATCCCCATCCGCAAGGGTCCACGCCGCCAGGTCACGTCGGGGGACGATCCGCTCGTTGATCTCCACCGCCAGCGGCCGGCCGACGAGGCCCAGGGCCGTGACCGCATCGAGGGCCGATGCCCCGGCGGAAAAGGCCCTCGGCTCGCCATTCACGGTCACCGCAAGCAACGCCGGCGCACCGGCCGGCTGGGCCGGTGGCGTGGCGGCATCGGCGATCGGATCGGGGTCGGTCACGGGGCTGGCGGCAGGGGCGACTGGAGCAGGGAGAGACGGAACTTACCGAGATTGTGGGTGCCGTCGGCAAACTGATGCTCGATCGTGAACAGGATGACGCTTCCGGCTGGCAGGGCCACTTCGGGGGCGAGTTCGTAGGTCAGCGCGTGATCCTTGCCGACCTCGGGGGCGATCGCCCAGCCCGATTCCGGATTGTCGTCGATCGTGGCCGCAGCGGGATATCCCCCCTGCTCGAAATCAGCCTTGGCCGTCGCGAGCTTGACGACGTTCGGAGCATCGGCGCTCCCCGGTGCCCCCGACTGGATCGCAAACCTGCTGAGAACGACGTTGCCGTTTCCGGCCCGTCCTGGCCCCATCGCGGGGAGACTCGGATCGGTAAGGGCCTCGAGCTTGACCGCCGAGACGTTTCCCCCCGGCGGAACGATCGCCTTGATGGTGTAGATATCCTTGGCGAGGCTGCCGGTCACGAGCACGATCCCATCGGCAGCGATGGCGCCGGTGGCACCGGCCGCACTCTTGAACTCGGTCGGCACGACCGCGGCGAAGGCGGGGGCGGCTGGCGGCGGCGGCGGCGGCACCGGGGCGAGCTCGGGCGACGGGACCGGGACGATCCTTCCGCCGGCATGACTGCCGATGAACATCGACTGGCCGTTGGGGGCCACGGCCACGCACCACACGCTCGACGGCTTGGCTCCTTCGACCGGCGGCGGCCCCTTCTGTTCAGCCTTCGAAGCGACGTCCCAAAACTTCACCGCCCCGTCGAGACTGGCACTGGCGAGCCGGGCGTTGTCAGGGGTGAAGGAGACGCTCGTCACCCAATCCTTGTGGCCGGCGAGCGTGCCATGTTCCTTGGAGTCGGCGGTGTTCCAGAGCTTCACCACCCGGTCGGCACCGGCGGTGGCGAGCTTCGAGCCGTCGGGGGAATAGGCGACGGCCCAGAGGGTGTCGGCGTGTCCCTCGAGCTTCCCCTTTTCGGTGCCGGCGGCGACGTCCCAGAGCTTGACGAGCTTGTCACCGCCACCGGTGGCGAGCGTGGCGCCGTCGGGGGAGAAGGCGACGGAAGTGACCGGGCCACCGTGGGCAGCAATCGTGCGGATCTCGGCGTTCGTGGCGGTGTCCCAGACGACGACGGTGCCATCCTCGCCGGCGGTGGCGAGCTTCGTGCCATCGGGGGAGAAGTCGAGCGAACGGACCCAGCCCTTGTGCTTCTTGAGATCGGCCTTGAGGGCCCGGCCGGGGAGGTCCCAGAGCTTGACGAGGCCGTCGTAGCCGGCCGTGGCGGCGAGCTTGCCGTCGTTGGAGGCCTTGATCGCCCACACCGCCGTCGGGTGGCCGGCGAGGTCGCCAGCCCGGTTGCCGTCGGCCGGATTCCAGATCGCGGCATCACCGGGACGGTAGAGGAGACTCTCGCCCCCGGAGGTGAGGAGTTGGGCGCCGTCGGTGGTGTAGTCGGCGGCGATCACCCAGCGGGTGTGAGCCGGAAGGTTGGGAGCGGGGGCCGGAGGCGCGGGCGTGGCGGGATCCTGGGCGGAGGCCCGGCCGCTGCCGACAACCAGCAGACCGATCATCGCAGCCACGCCGACGAGGCGGTGCGAACGAAGGTGGAAACCAGGGACACTGCAACTCATGGTCGGCTCCTCTGCCGGGACGCTCAAACGAGATTCGGTGATCGGTTCGGAAATGAACGCAGGGACGTTTCCCCCCTGGACCCCTTCCCCGAACCGACGTGGCAAAGAGTATAGTTTGCCCAAGCCCCCTGTTTCCAACCACGGTGCAAAGGGGATTCCCGGAACCGATCCTCCGTTTTGTTCCCCACTCTCCGTTCCCCTTTCTCTGAGACCCGCGTCATGGCCACCTCCTCCCGCTCGAAGTCCCCTGCCACCCCGCGGCGGAAAGCCGACGTCGTCCTCGTCGCCAGCGGCGACCTCCGCGAGGAGGCCAATCGGGTCTGCTGGCCGGCCCAGAAGCAGATGGAAGCGGATCTGACGCGGGCCTTCGCCGCCGCCGGCCGGACGCTCGTTCGCGGCCACGCCCCCTCGAAGGCCCGCGGCCACGGCTTCATCGCCAGCGCCCGCGAGGGGATCGACGTGTTTGCCTCCGTCGACCCGACCGCGCCGCTCGTCGTCGCCGAGGCTGTCTGGCAATACTCAAACCACGTCCTCCCCGGGCTCTCCAGCCATTCGGGTCCCATCCTCACCGTCGCCAATTGGTCGGGGCAGTGGCCGGGACTTGTCGGGATGCTCAACCTCAACGGCTCGCTCACCAAGGCGGGCGTCCCCTACGCCACGCTCTGGGCCGACGACTTCTCGAGCGCCGCCTTCCAGCGCCACCTCGAGTCGTGGCTTGCCACCGGCAAGGTCCGCCATGACACCAGCCACGTCGTGCCAATGGCGGCGGTGAAGGTGCCTGGGAAGCTCGAGCAGATCGGTGCCGGTATCGCCGCTGAGCTCCGCGAAAAGAAGGCCCTCATGGGGGTCTTCGACGAGGGCTGCATGGGGATGTACAACGCGATCATCCCCGATCGGCTCCTCCATGCCACCGGGGTTTTCAAGGAGCGTCTCAGCCAGTCGGCCCTCTACCACGAGACGACGCAGGTCTCCGACAGCGAGGCCCGCGAAGTCTTCCGCTGGCTCGAGGCGGCGGGGATGACCTTCCACTTCGGGAAGGACGAGGCCGCCGACCTGACCCGGGCCCAGGTGCTCACGCAGTGCCGGATGTACATCGCCACGCTCCGGCTCGCGGAGCGCTTCGGCTGCGATCTCGTCGGCATCCAGTATCAGCAGGGCCTCAAGGATCTCCTCCCGGCCAGCGACCTCGTCGAAGGGATGCTCAACGACTCCAAGCGGCCGCCGGTCTGTGCCCAGGGCTCCACGAAGCCGATCTTCAAGGGGAAGCCGCTGACCCACTTCAACGAGGTCGACGAGTGCGCCGGCCTCGATGGCCTGCTCACGCAACGCGTCCACGAGGCCCTCGGCGAGCCGGCGGAGAACACGCTCCACGATATCCGCTGGGGGGATTGGGACCGCTCAAACACCACCGACCAATGGGTGTGGGTGTTCGAGATCTCAGGCGGCGCGCCCCCGGCCCACTTCACCGGTGGCTGGAAGGGGGCCCACGGCTACCGCCAGCCCCCGATGTACTTCCGCCTCGGCGGCTCGACGCTCGCCGGCGTCAGCAAGCCGGGGGAGATCGTCTGGAGCCGGATCTGGGTCGACGGCACCGGCCCCGCCGAGAAGCTCTGCATGGACATCGGCCGGGCGAGCGTCGTCAAGCTCCCCGAGGAGGAGACGCAGCGGCGTCTGGACTCGACGACGAAGCAGTGGCCGATCATGCACGCGGTCACGCATGGAGTGTCGCGCGATCAGATGATGGCCCGCCACAAGGCAAACCACGTTCAGGTGGCCTACGCCAAGGACGCCGCCGGCGCCGACCGCTGTGCCCTGGCGAAGGCTGCCGCCGCCCGGGCCCTCGGCATCGACGTCGTCTTCTGCGGCACGCGTAGCCCCGGGGCCGCCGCGAGCAGCCGCTGGGACAGCTGAACGAGTTCACCTGTTCTAGGACAACTGTTCTGGTTCAACGGCTCCGCGGCTCCGACAGAGCAGTCGGTCAGGCGATCCACACCGGGAGGTCGGTGTCTGACCGCGGCGTCAGTTTCACGCCGGCGATCTCCACGGAGGGATCGTCGATACGGTGCACCTTTACCTCGCCGGCCGACACCGAATAGAGAAGATTCCCGATCCGCACGCCCCGTTCGACGGCGCCGCTTGCATGGCTGATCTCACCGAGGCGGGTGAACGTGCCGTTGGCAGCGAGATTGACCTGGAAAACAACCAGCCCCGTGCTGCCGCTCCACCAATCCCCCTCCTGCACCGGGAGCGTGAGGATCCCCTGCCCGGGGAACCAGGCCAGCGCGTGGTGATCCCACAGGGCGCTCGACCACGACTGCCAGCCATCCCCGGCGAAGGTGTAGGTCGATGACCGAAGCGGCTTGGCCGGATTGCTGACGTCGAACACGGACAGTTGGAGGCCGAGGACACGGCCGGTGGTCGGATCGACGTCGCGACCGATGCCGAGGAGGCGGGTGGCGTCGAGCGGATGGAGATAGGAGGAGAAGCCGGGCACTTTCAACTCGCCGACGACCTTCGGCCGGGTGGGGTCGGCCAGATTGATGACAAACAGCGGATCGACCTGCTTGAACGTGCTCACGTAGGCGACGTCGCCGACGAACCGGCTCGAATAGATCCGCTCCCCCCGGGCAAGCCCCTGGACAGCGCCGACGGTGACGAGATTCCCGTCCGACTCCCCGAGGACGAACACGCCCGCGGAGGAATTGGTGAAGTTCCAGTCGCCGCCGCTGCCCCAGTTCGTCGTTGCCACGCGGAGAAAGCCGTCGTGTTCATCGAGCGAGAATTGGTCGAGCGTCGTCCCCGGCACGGCCCCCATCGACACCAGCGGCACCCCAGCAGCACCGAGATCGAAGTGGTAGATGTTCGTCGTCAGGCCGGTGTCGCGATCATCCCACCAGCTCCCCCAATTGGCGGCCGAGATGTAGAGGCCGGTCGCGGAGGCGTAGACCGTGCCGGAGACCCCGGCAACGCTCGTCGACGATTCCGGCCCGACCGTGTCGTCGGTGATGTCAAACTCGACCACCGACAGCAAGGTGGCCGACTGGAAGTCGACGGGAACCCAGGCGTTGTCAACGGTGACGAGTTGGCCGGAAGTCGTGGTGCCGGAGGCCGCGGTGGCGGTGTACGTCGGCAAGGCCTGATCCTTCCAAGCCTGCTCGAGCCGGGCCCGGTAGGCGGCCGCATCCTCGTAGACACACTTCGGCGTGCCGGCGGGGGGGAAGTCGATCGGCGGGAGGATCGCCGTGACCAGCCCATCGGCATCGGTGTAGGTCACCGGATCGGGGGTAACCGTCGTGGTTGGATTGGTCGCAGTGCCCTCCACCGGCACCAGCGCCGGCGTGGGGATGCCGAGGTCGTCCTGCGCCACGACAAACACGCGGCCGTCGATCTCGCGGGCATCCTGGAACCAGCCATCGAGGGCCGTCTTCTCGAGAACCTTGGGCGCGGACGGATCGGCAACGTCGATCACGGTGACGATGACCTGGGGCTGCCACTGGAGCCCCCCGCCCCACCAGCCGGCGACCCGGGCAAACGTGGCCTGCGAGCCGGTTTCACCACCGGGACTGACCCAGCGATTCTCCTGCGAGATCACCGTCAAGCGGCTGCCGCTGAGGAACAGCGACCGCTCGTCGCCGTCCACCGAAACGTGGCTCGACACCGCGAGGGAATCGGCAGGCCAGGCGCTGACGATGTCGACGCCATCACCGGCGAGCACATAGAGCGATCGGCCGTCGGTCTTGACGATATCCCCTTCGTCGACGCCGGCGACTTGGTTGTTCGTGCCGGAGAAGTCGGCGTTGCCGACAGCGGTGCCCGCGGAGGGCGCCAGTGCCCCGGCAGCATCCTGACGGACGGTATACGCGATCGGCCACCACGGCGCCGGCTGCCCGAGCTGGCCCCCCCACTGCTTCATCGCGGTGTCGAGATACCAGCTCTTGAGCTGCTCGGCGCTGGTCACAGCCTGGAGCGGATTGGTGGTCTCGTTGCCGATCAGCTTCTCGCCGGCGGCGAGCCGCACAGAATCGACCCCCTTCACACCCGAGAACTCGTCGATGCCGGTGCCGCCGACGAGCGAGTTCTTCCCGGCGCCGCCGCGGAGTGTGTCACGGCCGGCATCTCCGCGGAGCGAGTCGTTGCCGATGCCGCCGACGAGGGAGTCGTTGCCGTCGCCCCCCTCGATCCCATCGTCACCACCGCCGCCGTTGATCGTGTCGTTCCCGGGTCCACCCTGAATGTGGTCGGCCGCGTTCCCCCCCTGGATCGTGTCGCTCCCCGCGCCACCCACGAGCCAGCTGCGGATCTTCGTGTTGCCGGGGATGTCGATCGTGATCGTGTCGTCCCCGCGGCCCCCGAAGACATGGATCACGCGCACCGCCGCCTCGCGGCGGGTGCTGACGACGGCGCCGTTGACGGTGGCCCGCAGCATCGCGGCATTGGCCGGGTCGCGATCGACGACGATCGTGTCGTCGACGTTTCCCTTCACCTGATCGCCGGTGATCCGCCATAGCGCCGCGCCGATGTTGGCCGCCATCGGCAGGCGTGCCTCGAGCGCTTCGAACATCGCCGTCAGCCCCGCCCCCCGCGGCGATCGAGCGGCACGACCACGGCGCGGAGCGGCATGGGACGAACGACGACGGGAGGGTGCCATGGTGGGCCTCGGCTGGGATGGGGTTTGAGGGGCCAAGCCCCGGAGCGGGGTCGATCCCCCCCGAATCCATGAGACTAGGGTGTGGGCTGTGACGCCGCAATATCCGCGGGCCGGCCGGCTGCCCCCTATCTGTAGGCTCGGGGTATCATCCTGCCGTTCCCGCTTTGCCCTGCTTTCCTGATCGCCCCCAGCCGGGTCGAATCCTCCTCCCG
>CAJAYZ010000408.1 GCA_903949225.1 uncultured Planctomycetaceae bacterium | reverse complement strand
GTCCCGGTATGCGGCGTGGAGAACGCGCCCCGCCTCCTCCGCCCCGTCCGCCTCCACCAGCGCCACAGCACTGCCGCCGAAGCCCCCGCCGGTCATCCGGCAGCCGATGATCCCGGGGACACCCGCCGCGAGCTCCACGATCCGGTCGAGCTCCCCACAAGAGACGGCGTAATCGACGGATAGCGACCGGTGGCTCTCTCCCATCAGCCTGCCGGCACTGTTCCAATCGCGATCGGCGAGTGCCTCGACAAACGCAGGCACGCGGGCGATCTCGCCGACGACATGCCGCGCCCGGGCAAACTCCGTGGCGGGGAGCCGCCCCGCTGCGGCCTCGAGATCGGCTGCCGTGACGTCGCGGAGAGAACCGACGCCGAGGCCTCGCGCCGCGGAAACGCACTCGGCCCGCCGTTTGGCGTATTCCCCATCAGCCAGGGAGTGCTTCACACCGCTGTCGAAGACGAGGACGCGGACGGCGGCGTCGATCGGCACCGCCACCACCTCGCGCGATCGGCAATCGAGCTTGAGCGCGTGGCCAGCCTTCCCGAAGCAGACGGCGAATTGATCCATGATTCCGCAGGGGACACCGGCAAACTCGTGCTCGGCCTGCTGGCAGAGGAGTGCCTTGTCTTCCCGGGGCAGGCTCCGGCCACAGAGCGTCTCCACGACGGTCGCCGTCGCCACCTCGACAGCGGCGCTCGAACTCAATCCGGCCCCGGCCGGCAGGGTAGCGCTGATCTCGGCGTCGAAACCGGGGATATCGAACCCATGGATTCGATATCCCTCGATCACCCCGCGGACGTAATTCGACCAACTCCTCCCCACAGGATGGATCGTCTCGGAGAGGTCGAGCGTCACCGGCCGACGGTCCCGTTGCGTCCGCAGCACCGCCAACCGATCGCCCCGTGGGCGGACGCGGATCGTCACATGACGTTCGATCGCCATCGGGAGGACGAAGCCGTCGTTGTAGTCGGTGTGTTCGCCGATCAGATTCACGCGGCCTGGCGCGCTTGCAGCAAACGGAACGGTGACCGGCTCGGACGGGCTCGACATCGGTGGCATCTCCTCCTCCACGCAGCATACCTGCGGCCAGGCGGGAGAGTGCTGCGTGCTCGACGGGCACTGCCGCGCGGGCGAGCACGGAGATCGCACAAGGGTCGCGCTCCCTGCGATCGGCCCGTCGATCGCTCCCTCCGGCCGGAAACAAAAAAGAAGCGGCCCGATCCTTTCGGACCGGGCCGCTCCCGTTCCCAATCGTCTCGCCCCTCGCGGCCCCCGGCCGATCAGGGCCGGAGGCGCTCAGGACTTGCTTCGCTCGATCACTCGCAGAGGGGGACCTCACGGCAGATCGTCGTCGGCACGCAACGGGTCACCGTGTAGGGGACCCGCGTCGGCACATAGCGGACCACATCGATGGACTTGGTGTAGTGCACGGGGAAGGTCTTGCAGACCGGCACCTGACGGGTGCGGCACTCCTTGACCAGCGTGCAGACCTTGTACTGCACTTCCTTCG
>CAJAYZ010000407.1 GCA_903949225.1 uncultured Planctomycetaceae bacterium | reverse complement strand
GCGTCGCCCCCCTTCCCTGCCGCTTGGAGCGCCTCCTTCGTCGCGGCCGGCAGCGGGGCGCCGACAACGTCGAGGGCCTCGACGAGCCGCACCGTCGCCGCCAGGAGCGGCTGGAGCTCGACCTCCTCGACGCGCGGAAGCTCGGCGGCCCCCGCGCCCCCGACGGCAACCAGGCCGGTCAGGATCGATTGGATTGCCCACCACCGAATGAACCGCCGCATCTGCAGCATGAGAATCCCCCCTGTGCGTGGCACCCGCTCTGGTCCCTGCTCCTGCCATCCCGAACCGCCACCGAGTCTAACGCTCACGGAAAAAAGCCTCCGGCCCCTCACGACGCCGCCGATTTCGTTTATCCTGTCGCCGGGTCTTGGGTGCGAAAGTCGAGGGAGTTGTGCGGTGAACATGTCACGGCCGTGGTTTCACTCCAGTCCGTTGCCCCGTGCCCTGACGGCCCGGGTCCTCTTATCTCTCTTCCTGCTGGCCCTGCCCGGCACCGCTGCCGAGCCGGTTCTCGAGGCGCCCGTTACCACCCCCGCTGAAGAAGCCGGCATGACGCGGCTCTTCAATGGCAGGGATCTCGAAGGCTGGTCGGGCGATCCGCGGCTGTGGAGCGTGCGCGACGGGGTGATCCATGGGGAGACGACCGTGGCAACGCCGGCGGAGGGCAACACCTTCCTTCTCTGGCAGGGGGGCGTGACGAAGGACTTCGAGCTGCGGCTCTCCTTTCGCTGCACCGCCGACAACAACTCCGGGATCCAGTACCGCTCGCGGCATATCACCGAGCCCACGGTGCGCAACGCGTGGGTCGTGCGTGGTTACCAGCACGAGCTGCGCAATGAATCGACGCTCCCCAACGTCGCCGGCTTCATCTATGACGAAGGGGGGAAACGGAGCCGGATCTGCCTCGTTGGCGAGCGCGCCCGATGGACCGGCGAAGGCAAGGTCGTCGACGCCGCGCTCATCGATCAGGCCGACTACGCAAAGCTCTTCCGGGTCGACGACTGGAACGACGTCGTCATTCGCGCCGAAGGGAACCGGATCCGCCACTTCATGAACGGCCGGCTGACGCTCGACTTCACCGACGAGGATCCCGCGCTTGTCCTCCGCTCCGGGATCCTCGCCCTCCAACTCCACGCCGGCAAGCCGATGTGGGCGGAGTTTCGCGACCTCCGCATCCGGGAGTTGCCATAGATGTTTTTCGAGCCCACCCGCTGGCCCTCGACAACACGATGGATGTGGCGCGTTGTGGCGTCCCTCGGCCTGGCGATCGCCACGTCGACAGGAGCGCCGGCCGGGGCTCAGCCCCCCGGGCCTCCCCCCACATCCGCGCCGGCGGCCCAGACCGACGACGCCCCGGCGCCGACACGTGCCCCGCCCCCTCCGCCAGCCCTCGAGATCACGACAAGCTCCCTCCTCCAGCATCGGCTCGGGGAGTGGTCGACACTCGACATTCGGGCGACGAATCCGACGTCCGAGCCCAAGGAAGCGATCGTCTCGATCCTCTTCGAAGGGGGGCAGCGGCAGTACGCGCGGCGGCTGTGGGTGCCGGCCAACGGCGACCGCACCACCTGGCTGCCGATCAAGGTGCCCGCTGAGGCCAAGTCCGAAGGGGGGCTCGAATACACGAGCTTGATCCTCGAGGCGGGATCGGAGCGCGAGCTTCTCAACCGGCGTGAGGGGGAGGGGCTGACGTCTGGCGCCATCCTCCGCATCAGCACCGATCCTGTCCGCTCCGCGCTCATCGTTCCCCGGCCGATGCTCAACCCGACTCTCGCCTGGGAAAACCTCCGCAGGGAATGGCCCGAGGTGCTGGCCGCGGCGCGGACGAGCCGGAGCCTCAATCCGACCTCGCCGCTGATCGTCCCCGACTTCCTTCCCCCGTGGCCGATGACCAGCCGCGGTCTCGACGTCCTCCTCCTTGCCACCGACCGGCTCGAGAACGACACCGCCGGGATGGCGATGCTCCGCGGCTGGGTCCGCGATGGAGGCCGGCTGTGGATCGCTCTCGATGCGGTGGCTCCAGAGACGGTCGAGGCGATCCTCGGCCACGACAGCGGGATCGAGGTGGTCGATCGGGTGGAGATCGACCGCTTCACCGTCGAGACTCGCGACCGGGAGAACGGCATGGAGCGGACCGACGAGATCGATCTCGAGGTCCCCGTCGACATGGTCCGTGTTGTCACGTCGCACACCGATGTCCCCTCCCGCGTCGAGGGCTGGCCGGCGGCGATCTGGGTGCCGTGCGGCCAAGGGGACGTCCTGATCACGACGATCGGGCCGCGGGGCCTCGTCCAGCCCGACGGCGTCACCGCCACAGGAGCGACGGCCGCGCTCGCGACGCGACTCCTTGCCGGTCGCCCCGATCGGCTCGATGTCGCCCGGCTTCACGGGGGCCTGGAAAAGCAGATTGGCTATGCCACCCCATCCCGGGCGGTCGCTGCCACGATTCTCGGCCTGTTCTGCGCCGGGCTGCTCCTCGTCGGCTGGCGGTGGGGGGCGCGGCACCACCTCGATCGGCTCGCCTGGTTCGTTCCGGTGGCGAGCGTTGCGGCGGCGAGCGTGCTTGGACTCCTCGGCGCGGCGAGCTCGCGAAGCGTAGCGCCGACAATTGCCGAAGGGACGCTTCTGCGGCTCTCGCCGTCGACCGGCGAGGCGCTGCTCGACGGTGCTGCGGCCGTCTTCGATCGCGAGTCGCGAGCCACGGCTTGGACAGGCCGGGGGCGGACGTGGGTCTTGCCCGACGCCTCTCAGGGGACCAACGGGGAGCGTGTCACCTGGCTCGACGACGATCAGGAGACGACCCAGAACACGACGACGCACGCCGGCAGCGTCGACAAACTCGCCCTTCGTGGCGCGCTCGGCCTCGTCGACGGGGGGATGGTGCGTGCCCGCTTCGGCCCCGAGGGGCTCGAGGGGCGGATCGACCGCGGCACGCTCACCAACCTCAGCGATGCCGCGATCGTCGGCATGCCCGGCCCGGCGCAGGCCGTCTCTCTCGGCGAGGATGGCCGCTTCGTCGCCGGGGTCGACGGCGTGATGGCCCCGGGACAATACAACCCAGCCTCGATCCTCTCCGACGACGCCCGTTGGCGGCAGGAGGCGACGCGCCGGCTCCTCCAATCCCCGGAAGACACCCTGCGCGAGTCGGGGCGGCCGAAGGCGCAGGCCCCCAACGGCATCGCCGGAGCCCTCGCCCTCCGCCGCCGCCCCTGGATGCTCTTCTGGTGTGAGCCGAAGTTGGGGCCGACCTGGGAGCCCCCCGCTGGTTTCGTCGAGCGCCGCGCGACACTCGCGCTGTCGCCGCTCGATATCGAGCCGACCCCGTCGGGCACGCCGTTCCGCATTCCACCTCCGTTCCTCCCCGCCCGCCCCGGAGTCACCGATCAGGGGAAGTCGAATGCCTTCGACAGCCGGCGCGGGGAATGGGTCAAGGGGCTCACCACCTCTACCGACACCCTCCTCCGCTTCCAACTCCCCAACGCGGTCCTCCCCTGCACCCTCGACCGGGGCCGGCTCACGATCCGGGTCAACGCGCCGTCGCGCGACGTCACGGTGGGGGCGTTCCGCGACGGCCAGCCGATCGTCCTCGAGCGCTTCAACGAGCCCAACGGGGTGTTCGAGATCGATCTCGCCCCCGAACACCTCGCCGTAGACGGTGGCACCGTTCCGATCTCGATCGTCATCAGTCGGACGGTGGCGGAGCGGGCCGAGGACGCCAGGGGCGAGGCCCCTGCCCTCGACAAGAAGCAGTACGAGCAACAGATCGACACGTCGGTGAGTAGCACCTGGGACATCGACTACGTCCGTCTCTCCGTCGACGGCCGCACCAACTGAAGACCCGCCATGAACGCCCCCACAGACCCGGTCCTCGACATCCGCAACCTCACGAAGAAGTTCGGGGAGTTTACGGCCCTCGATAACCTCTCCCTCGCGCTCCGCCGTGGCCAGATCCTCGGCTTCATCGGCCCCAACGGTGCCGGGAAGACGACGACGATCAAGATCCTCGTCGGCGCGATGCGGCCGACGTCGGGCACGGCCACGATCGCCGGGGCCGACTGCGTCCGTGACGCGTGGCGCATCAAGCGGCTCGTCGGCTACATGCCCGACACGTTCGGCGCCTACGACAACATGCGCGTCCGCGAATACCTCGACTTTTTCGGCGCCGCCTTCGGCATCCCCCGCGGGGCACGTGCGAAGCGGATCGACGAGGTTCTCGAGACGACCGGATCGGGGTGGATGCAGGATCGCTACGTCGAGGCCCTCTCCCACGGCATGAAGCAGCGAATCGGCGTCGCCCGCACGCTCCTCCACGATCCGGAGATGCTGATCCTCGACGAGCCGGCCAACGGCCTCGATCCTCAGGCGCGGATCGAGATGCGCGACCTCCTCCTCAAGCTCGCGGGGATGGGGAAGACCCTCATCGTCACCAGCCACATCCTCCCTGAGCTGTCGCGGATTTGCGATGTCGTGGCGATCATCACGCAGGGGAAGCTGCGGGCCTTCGGCACGCTCGACCAGATCATGCGCGACCTCCGACAGAAGCGAACCTTCGAAATCCAGCTGTGCGGACCGGCGCAGGTGGAGGGAGCGGCAGCCGCCGTCCGCGAGGCGCTCCATCAGGATGAACGAGAGGGGGTGAAGGCCCACGCCACCGAGAGCCTCGTCCGCTTCGATACCGCCCGGAGCGACACCGAACTGGCGGCGATCCTTGCGGCGCTCGTCGGCCTCAAGATCGATGTCAGCCAGTTTCGTGAGATCCCCAAGGATCTCGAGGATGCCTTCCTCTCCGTCACCCGCCGGGAGGCGCCCGCCGCATGATCCCCGTGCTCCGCCGCGAATTCCTCGGCATTCTCCGCTCGCCCCGGGCACTCGCTGCACTGTTGGCGGCGGCGGTGGCGTTTTCGCTCCTCGTTCTCGTCCGCTGGCCGGCCGGCGGGATTGTCGATCTCTCCGGGGCTGGCTCGCGTGGGGCGTTCCTCGTCTTCGCCGCGGCGCTCCTCGGGGGAGTCCTCCTTCTCGTCCCCGCCTTCCCGGCCTCAAGCATCGTTCGCGAGCGCAACCAGGGAACGCTCATCCTTCTCTTCAATTCGCCGATTCCGCCGATCGGGATCTACGCGGGGAAGTTTCTCGGTGTCCTCGCCTTCGCCGGCCTCGTCCTCTGCACGACGCTCCCCGCAGCCGCGGCCGTCTATGCGATGGGGGGCGTCGATCCCTGGCGGCAGATCGCCCTGCTCTACGCCGTGCTCCTCGTCATGGCCATCCTCTCGATCGCCATCGGCCTCCTCGTCAGCACGCGTGCCACCTCCCCCGATGCGGCCGTCCGGGTCACGTACGGGATGGTCTTCGCCGTCGCCTTCCTGACCCTTTGCCCCCACGCCCTCACGCGTGGCACGACCGGCCTCTCCGCCACGATCGCCGACTGGCTCCGCCGGCTCTCCCCCCTCCCGGTCGTCATGCACCTCGTCGGCCAAGGGGGCGCCGTGGGCGGGGGCCTGCTCGAAAAGGATTCGGGGGTTTGGCAATTCCTCGTCTGCGGGCTCGGCCTGGCTGCCGTGCTCGCGGTGGCAACGATTCTCCAACTCGATCATCGGCTCTTCGATCGCTCCCGGGATGCCGGCAAGATCACCGACGACCGGTCTTTGTGGGTGCGGATCGTCCGCCGGCTGGTGTTCCTCGTCGACCCCCAGCGGCGGAAGGCGGGGATCCCCTTCTATCTCAATCCGATCATGGTCAAGGAGTTTCGCACGCGCCGCTTCGGCCGCTTCCACTGGCTCCTTCGGCTGGCAGCGGGATGCGCGGTCGTGTCGCTCCTCATGACCCTCGCAGCCACCAACGGCACGATGGACTGGGGCGTCGAGACGATCGGGGGATTGCTCGTCATCCTCCAGATCGCGCTGGTCGTCCTCCTCACCCCCAGCCTCGCTGCTGGCCTCATCGCCTCGGAGCGGGAGCGGGGTGGCTGGAGCCTCCTCCGCTCGACGACGCTTCCGGGCTGGCGGATCGCGACCGGCAAGCTGACGAGCGTCGCTTGGACGATGCTCCTCGTCCTCGCCGCCACCCTCCCCGGCTATCTCGTGATGACGACGATCAAGCCGACGATGTGGAATCAGGTGATGCTAGCGCTGGTGTCGGTGCTCCTGGCCGTGGCGATGACGCTCGCCCTGTCGGCGGCGATCGGCGCCTTCCACACCCGGACGGCGGCCGCCACCGTCACCGTCTACGTCGTGCTCATGATCCTCTACCTCGGCCCGCTCGTCGTCTGGGCCTTCCGTGGCGATCCGTTCGGCGAGCAGGTCGTCCGCTTCGCCCTCTCGATCACCCCGCTGGGCGCGGCCCTGAGCGTGATCGGGATGCCGGGGTTCACGCAGTATGAATTGATCCCGATCGCCTGGAAAATCGCCGGCGCGATCTGCGTGGCATCCCTCATCGTCTACGCCCTCCAGGTGTGGCGGCTCCTCCGGCCCGAATGAAGCGCACGTCGTCATGCCCATCCACGTTTTCTTCCCGCCGTCGATCCGCACGCCCCACCGTGGGCGCGCCAAAGCGATTGCGCTTCTGTGCCTCGTCGTCGGCTCCCTTCCCTTGCCGCTGGCGGCGGTCGACCTGGCCGTCGATCAACTCCAGCAACTCGACCCGCTGGTGAAGCTGCCCCCGGAAGTGGCGGCCTTCTCCAAGAAGCTCCTCCCCCTCTGGGAGCAGGCGCTCGACCGTCCCGACGCCGAGCCACGCCGGCTGGCGATCGACGCGATCCGGCTGGCACGGAGCCGGGGGATGGAGGGGCTCGAGGTGACGGTGCCGCGGCTCACCAAGGCCCTCGTCGAGGAGACCGATCCGCAACTTCGCCGCGCCGCAGCGGGGGCACTTGTGGCCCTCGACGCGTCCTCTGCTGCCACGGAACTGGCCACGGTCGTCGAGCAGGATGGCCTCCTCCTCGCCCGGCTCGTCGATCCCGCCCTGGCTCGATGGGATCATCTCCCCAGCCGTGACGGCTGGCTCGCCCGGATCGAGGATCCAGCCACCCCCGCCGGCCTGCTGCTGCTCGCCATCGATGCCCTCGGCACCGTCCGCGAGCCGAGGGCGGCAACGACGCTTGCCAAGATTGTCACCGACCGCGATTTCTCCCCGGAAGTCCGGCTCGCGGCAGCGCGAGCGCTGGGGAACGTGAGCGAATCGGGCCTGGTCGACATGGCCGCAGGCCTGGCAGCGCCCTCGGCCGGCCCGTCCCTCGCCACCGGGCCAGCGGCACTCGGACGGCTCCTCGCCGTGGCGCTCCTCGAACGCCAGTCGGGAGACGCCACGACCCCGCTCCTCCGGAGCCTCGCCCCCGATCCCGAGCCCTCGGGTGACACCCATGCGCTTGCCCGGCTCGATGCCCTCGATCCTGTCGCGGCCCTGACCATCGCCCACGACTCCCTCGCCGCCCCCGATGCCGGTCTGCGTCACCTCGCCACTCGGCTCAGCGCGCGCCCCGGGGATGCCGATTGCATCGGCCGACTCGGGCCCCTCCTCGGGGATCGCAACCCCTCCCTGCGGCGCTTCGTGGCCGGAACGCTTGCCGATCTCGGCGCCGACGCTGCCCTCCGTCAGGCAGTCATCGATCAGGGAGTGGAGGCACTGGCCGGGGATTCATGGCGGGCGCTCGAGCAGGCCGCGCTCCTCCTTGGCCACCTCGATCACGAACCGGCCGCGGAGCGGCTCATGGCGTTGCTCGATCACGACCGCCCCGAAGTGGCCGTCAGCGCCGCTTGGGCGCTGCGGAAGCTCGAGATTGCCGAGACGCTTCCCCCCCTGCTCGCCTATGCGACGAAGCTCCGCGAGCAGCTCCAGGCGCAGGCGCCGCCGGACGTGTTGTCAAAGTTCGGCCGCCAGGCCCAGCAGCTCCATCAACTCTTCGGCACCCTCCGCTTTCGCGCTGCAGGTCCCCTCCTGCGGGAGTATGTTCCGAAAGCGCAGATCGACATTCGGGCCCGCTCGGCGGCCTTCTGGGCCCTCGGTCTGATCCACGAGAACGAGCCCGACTGCGACCTGGCGCCGGTGTTTGCCGAACGGCTCGCCGATGTCGCGAGCCTGCCGCCGGAGTCGGGCGTCGTCCGCTGGATGGCGGCGGTGGGGCTGGGACGCTTCAAGGCCGAGTCGCAGCTCGAGACGCTCCGCGTGTTTGCCAACCGCGACACGATGTTCGCCGAGAGCGGCATCGCCTCCTATTGGGCGATCTGGCAGATCACCGGCGAGGCGATGCCCCCCGAGGCGGTCGACATCACCCGGATCGGCGGGTGG
>CAJAYZ010000406.1 GCA_903949225.1 uncultured Planctomycetaceae bacterium | reverse complement strand
CGCATACGGCCCCGCCTCGGCATTGAGCCGGCCTTCGGGGAGAAGGATGTTGATCATCGGCAGATTGCGACGCTTGCCGACTTCGTAGTCGTTGACGTCGTGGGCCGGGGTGATCTTCACACAGCCCGAGCCCAGCTCCGGCTTCGCCCATTCATCGGCCACCAGCGGCACCTCGCGGCCAAGCAGCGGCAGCCGGACGCGGCGGCCGGCGCGGGCCATCGCCGCCAGCTTCACGAGCCCCGGGAGGATCTCGACGCGGCGGGCGGCGAGGGCCTCGAGCTCACGGTCGATGCCAGATTGGTCCTTCGCGGCTGCCTCGGCGCGCTTCGCACGGAGCGTCTTCTCGGCCGCGTCGAGCGCGGCGGCGGGATCGGGATGGACGGCCACGGCGGTGTCACCGAGGAGCGTCTCTGGGCGGGTTGTCGCCACCGTCACACTTTTCGGCTCGCCAGGAAGCGGATCGACGACGTCATAGCGGATGTGCCAGAAGTGCCCCTTCACCTCCTCGTGGAAAACTTCGTCGTCGCTGACGGCGGTCTGGAGGAATGTGTCCCAGTTCACGAGTCGCTTGCCGCGGCGGACGAGCTTCTCGCGAAAGAGCTTGAGGAACGCCGTACGCACCGCGAGGGCACACTGGTCGTCGAGCGTGAAGCGAACGCGATCCCAGTCGCAGCTGGCCCCCATGTCGCGGAGCTGCCCGAGGATTCGCTTCTCGTACTGCTCCTTCCAGGCCCAGATCCGCTCAACGAGCTTGGCCCGGCCGAGGTCGTGGCGGGAGAGTTTTTCTTCCTCGAGGAGCCGGCGCTCGACGACGGCCTGGGTGGCAATTCCGGCGTGATCGGTGCCGGGCATCCAGAGGGTAAGGAAGCCCTGCATCCGCCGCGTCCGGACGAGCATGTCCTGGAGCGTGTTGTTGAGGGCGTGGCCGAGGTGGAGGGCCCCGGTGACGTTCGGCGGGGGGATGACGATCGAGAACACGGGGCGACGGTCCCCCGGCCCGGCAGGCTCGGCGTGCCACAATCGGGCGGAGTCCCACAGGGTTCGGCAGCGGGCCTGGGCGGAAGCGTGGTCGTAGTGTTTGGGGAGTTCGTGCATCGGGGCGCTTCTGCTCGGGGGCGGTCGGTGGGATCGGTCGCAGGGGACGATTGCAGGGATCGTGAGGGAAAAACCGCAACTCTACCGGAAATTGCTCTCCCGGGACCAGCGTGACAGACCGCTTTTTTGCACCGCCGACAGGGGCGAACTAGCCTGGAAACTCATGGACGATGCGCTCCGGCCGCCGACTCTGCCCCCGTCACTCACCGACTCATGAACCGAAGCTCTTCGTCCCAGCCTGCTTCCGCCCCCCGACGGATCATCCTCCTCGGCCGCGCTCCCGGCAACGACCTCGTCCTCAAGGCTCCGAGTGTCTCCGCCCGCCATGCCCGGGTGGTCGTCGATGAGGAGGGCCTGTGGCTCGAGGACCTGGGGAGCCGCAACGGCACGTTCGTCGGTGTGCCGCCGCGGCGCGTGGAACGGGAACGGATCGACGTCGGCGACACAATCACGCTCGGCAATGCCCGCCTTCCCGCCACGGCGCTCGAAGACCTCCTGACGCGGACCACCGCCGCCGCCCCCGGGGAAGGGACGATCGACCTCGATGACGCGGCGCTTGTGACCTTCGGCCGCGGAACCTCGGCCGACGTCTCCCTCGACCGGCCGCTCGCCTCGGCGCTCCATGCCTCGGTAAGCGTTGAGCGCGGAAGGGTCTTCGTCCGCGACCTGGGAAGCACCCACGGCACGTTCGTTGACGGCCGGCGGATCGAGCGGGCCGCCGAGATATCCCCCGGGTCGATCGTGCAGATCGCCGACCAGCGCTATCGGCTCAGCCCCGACGCCCGGTCGCTCGAGCCGCTCGCCGGGGGCGACCGCGACATCATCGAAGCCGATCATGTCGCCGTCGACGCGTCGGGCCGACGCCTCCTCGAGGGAGTCTCGCTCGTTGTCCAGCCCGGCGAGATGGTGGCGATCATGGGGCCCAGCGGCGCTGGAAAGAGCACGCTCCTCTCGGTGCTCAACGGCCAGACCGTCCCCGCCTCGGGTCGGCTCGTCATCGGCGGGCTCGACCTCCACGACCACTACGATCTCTTCCGGGGAAGGATTGGCTATGTGCCGCAAGACGACATCCTCCATGCCGATCTCACCGTTTGGCAGGCGCTGTGGTATGCGGCCCGACTCCGGCTTCCCCGCGACACCACCGACACCGAGATCGAGACCCGGATCCACGATGTCATCCACCAACTCGGGCTCGATGGCACCGAGAAGACCCGCGTCGGCGACCAGCGGAAGCGGGGCGTGAGTGGCGGCCAGCGGAAGCGCGTCAACCTCGCCATGGAGCTGCTCACCGATCCTCCGATCCTCGTTCTCGACGAGCCGACGTCGGGCCTGTCGAGCGTCGACGCGCTGTCGGTCATCGAGCTGTTGCGGAAGCTCGCCGACTTCGGCAAGACGATCCTCGTCACGATCCACCAGCCGAGCCTCGAGGCGTTCGAGAAGTTCGACGCCGTCGCCGTCATCGCCCGCGACGAATCGACGAAGCAGGTGGGAAGGCTGGCGTGGTTTGGCCGCGCCTTCCCCGACTCGATCACCTTCTTCGAACCGCAGCTTTCGGGATCCCCGCCGCCGACGAGCGTCGACGGGCTCCTCCGCGGCCTCTCGAAGCGGCCGGCGGCCGAATGGGTGCGGCAGTGGGAATCGTCGGTCGCGAAGTCGATCTGGGTCGACCGGCGCGCCTCCGCGCATGCCGGGGCTCCTCGGCCGCGCTCGCGGCGCCTTCCCCGTAGCACCGCGCCGTTCACCCAATGGATCACGCTCGTGAAGCGGATGATCGCCGTCAAGGTGGCCGACGGCTGGGGAACGGCCGTCCTCTTCGCACAGGCCCCGATCGTCGGGCTGCTGATCGCGGCGGTGTTCTCGAAGGTGGTGCGGAGCACGCCAACCCCTGACACCTGGCCGAAGATCGGCGTCAACATGGCGACCACCCTGTTCGTGACCGCCCTGGCGGCGATCTGGTTCGGCTGTTCGAGCATGGCGCGCGAGATCGTCACCGAGTGGCCGATCTACCGGCGCGAGCGGATGGTGGGGCTGTCGATCGGGGCCTATGTCGCCTCGAAGATGACGGTCCTCCTCGGGATCGCGGCAATCCAATGCCTCCTCCTCCTGGCCATCGTCGCCCCCGCCTGCCGGATCGACAGCCCGTGGCTGTGGGTGTTCACGATGCTCTACGCGGCGGCGCTAGCCGGCGGGGCACTCGGTCTGCTCATTTCGGCGACACTGCGGACGACCGAGGCCGCCTCCGGGGTCCTCCCCGTCCTCCTCCTGCCGATGATCGTCCTCGGGGGGATCCTCGTCCCCCTCGCCGATCTCCCCGCGCTCACCCAGCCGCTCGCCGCAGCGATGCCGTCGCGCTGGGCCTTCGAAGGGCTTGTCGTCCCGGAGGCGGCACTGCGACCGCGGATCCGCTTGGGAGGCGAAGCGCCGCGGCCCGAACCGGCGCCAAGCACGGTCGACGAACTCGCGCCTGCCCCCGCAGATGCAGCGCCCGAGCCCGAGGCCCACGTCCCCCCGGCCCTTGAGGCTCCCCCAGCAGCAGCGCCATCCCCCGATGAAACGACCGGGCCGGAGATTCCCAACGCCTTCCGTCTCGCCGGCAACGGCGGGGGCCATCCCTTCATCCTCCCCGGCCGCCGCAAGATCGTCGAGAAGCTCGAGGAAGCAGCCGCGCAGGCGAAGCAGGAGCTCGAGAAGGCCAAGAAGCTGCTCGAGGAGAAGGCCCAGAAGATCCAAGCCGACATGCGGGCCGAGGCGGAGAAGAAGCTCGCCGATGCCAAGGCGGAGTTCGAGAAGAAGTCGGCCGAGTCGGCGGCGAAGATGAAGGAGGAGATCGAAGCGAAGGTGGCCGAAGCGAAGGCCGCGGCCCAGAAGGAGAGCGCGGCGGCGGCGGAACGGATGAAGACGGAGATGGAGCTGCGCGTCAAGGAAGCGCAGGAGCAGGTCCGCCGGGAGAGCGCCGAGGCACGGGATCAGGTTCGCACGGAAGTCGAAGCCAAAACGGCAAGCGCGAAGGCCGAAGCGCAGAAGGAATCGGAGGCAACCGCCGCGCGGATGCGCACCGAGATCGAAGCGAAGATGGAGGAAGCCCAAACAGCCGCCAAGCGCCAAAGCGAGGAGGCGGGGAATGCCGCCAAGGCCGACGTCGAAAGCCGAGTGAAGGCGATTGAAGCCGAGCTCGAAAAGAAGAGCCGCGAGGCGAGCGATCGGCTCGAAGGGAAGCTCCGCGAGATGCAGGAGAAGATCGAGTCGGAGCGAGCCCGGATGAACGACTCGCTCGACCGCGTCCGGGCGGCGACGGAGAAGACGCTCGTCCCCCCGGCAGGCGTCCCCCCAGCGTCGCACGGTTCCGCTTCCTCCGCCGCCACGTCCGCCGCCGCCACGACCTCCGCTGACGGAGCGCTCGCCCAGCCGTCCACTGGCCACGGCACAACGGCCCCCGGGGGCACGCCTCCGGTCGATATGGCGGAGCGGTTCTTCGGGCGGGAGCAGTGGCGGAGCCCCTCGACGGTTCCGCTGGCGGTCCTCCTGGGGATGTTCGGCGCCGGGATCGCCGGCACCGCCCTGGCCCTGCGCTTCCGCGACTCGAGCGGCCGCTGAGCCGGCAGACGGCCACCGTACGGCGGAAAATCGCCATGGAAGGCGCTTTCCACCGGCCGCTACACTCCGGCGCTACGAGACCGTCTCCGGAGCCGATCGATGTCTCATGACCGCCCGCTCGACGATCCCACCACCCACGACTCGGCCGCTCGCGTCGGGCCGGTGGATGATCAAATCCCCCCCCGCGTCGTCGCTACGACGACGATCAGCGTCAACCGCCGGCTCGGCCGCGGCGGCCTGGGCGACGTCTACTACGCAAGCGACAAGGCGACCGGCCGCGAGTTGGCCGTCAAGTTCCTCAATGGCTGGGCGGTCTCCCAGGAGGCCCTCCGCGAGAGCTTCCAGTTCGAGGCCACGGTCACGAGCCAACTCGAACACCCCAACATCGTCCCGGTGTACGTCACCGGGGCCACGGACGACGGCCGCCCGTTTTACGCGATGCGACTGATTCCGGGGAAAACCCTCGGCGCGGCGATCAACGAGTTCCACGACCGCCGCCATGCCCACGACGCGGCAAGCGACCGCTCGGCCCGCTACCGCGAGCTTCTCGGCCAGTTCGCGCTGGTGTGCAAGGCGATCGCCTACGCCCATGATCGCGGCGTCCTCCACCGCGACATCAAGCCGGCCAACATCATGCTGGGGAAGTTCGGCGAGGTGGTCGTCCTCGACTGGGGACTGGCGGCGCGGATCGACCGCGACGACCGCGCCCGGCGGAGCGGCGAGCAAAGCATCGTGATGCCGACGATCGCCCTCGATTCAGCCCCGGCGGCGAAGCGCAGGATCTCAGGCACCCCGGCCTACATGAGCCCGGAGCAGCACGACGGGGCCGTCCCGGTGGGGCCAGCCAGCGACGTCTACGGCCTCGGCGCGACGCTCTACCACCTCCTCACCGGCTCCCCTCCCTACGACGGCGACGTCGGGGCGATCCGCGAGAAGGTGCTCTCCGGCTCGCTCGCCCCGCCGTCACGCGTGAAGCGAGGCGTGTCGCAAGCCATCGAGGCGGTGTGCATGAAGGCGTGCGCTCACGATCCGGTCGACCGCTACGAGACTCCCCTCGAACTCGCCCACGACATCGACGCCTACCTCGCCGACAACCCCGTCAGCGCCTTCCGCGAGCCGCCGCTCCGCCGGCTGGCCCGCTGGACTCGCCGCCACCGTACCATCACGCAACTCGCCGTCGGATCGCT
>CAJAYZ010000405.1 GCA_903949225.1 uncultured Planctomycetaceae bacterium | reverse complement strand
CCGAAAGCGCCGCTGGCGCCCACCATCGCCACGTTGACCGAAAAGGCTCCGAGGGAGTAGTCGGTAAGCTGATCGGCCGTCACTTGAATCGTGCCTGCGGAGATCGCTTCCCCCAACTTCGTACCCAGGATCGTGGCCGCGGCCGTGGAGGTGTCGCGCGTGGCGGCGGTGGATGCATTGCCGGCGATCGCCCCGCCGCTGCCGCCGGTGCTCGCGGCGGTGTTTTGGTTGTCGCCGGTGGCCGCCACGACGAGATCGCCCCTGCGAAGGGCGCTCGAGGCGATTCCCGTGCCCAGTTGCGCCAGCGTGGTCACCTGCCCAACGGCCGACGACACAGCCGCGCCAACGCCGTAAAACCCGACGGCCACCGCCGTGGCATCGGACTTCTGGCGGGTCGTGCCAGACGCCACGACGGTGACGTCGCCATCGGGGAGGCGGACAGCGTCGCCGATCCGGCTCGTGACGCTGCCGCCACCGATCGCCGAGGCGTTCGAGCCACCGATGCCGTAATAGCCGCCACCACCGGCAATCGCCTTGGCGTCGGCAGTCCTGCGGCCCGATTCAACAGGGGCAAGTGTGGCCCTCACGGTGAGGGCGTCGGCGGCGAGGCCCTTGGTGCCGGCGGAGTTCACGGCCGCGGTCACCGTCGGGGCCACCGTGGCGGTGCTCAGGGAGATCCCCACGCCACCGAGCAGACCGACTGCGACGCCAATCGACTCCGCGCGGGCGGAGGGATTCGCCGTGGCATCGATCAGAATGCTCGCCGCGGGAGTGGCGACCAAGGCCACATCCGGGCCGCCGCGGAGAACGCTCGTCGTGCTCGCCCTGGCGGTGACCGTCGGCGAGGAGATCGCGGTCGACTCCGCTCCCGACCCGCTGACGATGCCGCCCGCCAGGCCGGTGCTCGAGACGCTGGCCGCGGTGTTGGCCCGGGCCGTCACCGCAATCGTGCGACCGCTCACGGTGCCGTCGACGAGGGCCGACACGCTGCCGTTGGCGGTGGCCGTGCCGGTGGACGTTCCGATCGCGACCAAACCGCCGGCAGCGCCGTAGGTCGTGGCCTTCGCGTCGCTGGTGAGCGTTGCTGCCACCGTCACCGTCCCAGAGGTGGCGCTCACGTCGGACGTCAAACCGATCGCCGCCACGAGGGTCGGCGAGAACTCGGTCTTGGCATCGACGCCCGCAGAGGCACTGCCGAGGGCGATCGTCGTGGAGGTGGCCACGCCGAGCATCGTGCCGGTGAAGTCATTGGCCGTGGCGGCGATCGTCACGCCGCTGCTTCTGCTGACCGTGCCCTTCGAGACCTGGGCCGTGACGTCGCTGGTGTCTGCGTTGCGGATGGTGGAGGCGCCGATCGAGCCGCCCATGACGCCACCGGAGAGGGCGACCGCGGTCACGCTCGCGTTGAACGTGGCGGTGTTGGTGGCGGTGATGCTCACCGCCCCACCGGCCGCAAGCGTGCTGCCGCCCAGCACGTCCGCCGTCACGGTGTTGTCGACGGTGTTGGTGGCTCCGGCCCCACCGGCGGAGAGCGCCACGCCGCCCAGGGTGATGGCCATCGATGCCGCGGCCGCAAACGCATTGGCGGTGAGGGTGCCCGTGGCGGCCGCGTCGACCGTCAGCGCGCCGGGGCTCCGCACAACTCCACCGGAGACATACGCTTGAACCGTGTTCGCCAGGGTGTTGTTCACGACCGCCACGGCCACGGCATTGGCTGAGCCCGTGGCCCCCGCCGTCACGGCTCCCGCCGCCCCGACCAGCTGCGCTCGCAGCGTCTCGTTCGCCGTGGCACGAATCGTGACCGCGCCGCTGCCCGTGGCGGTAAGCGCGCTGTTGATCCGGGAGGCCAGTGTGACGTAAGCCTCGACCGTGTTCTTGACGGTGTTGCTGGCCGTGCCACCACCCAGGCCGACCGCCACCCCTGTGAATCCGCCGGCGAAGGAGACCGCCGCCGCGACGCCGAGCGCCGACAGCGAAGACGTCTCCGTGGCCGTGACCGACAGGCTCTGATCGGTCTTCGCGATATCGATCTTGGAGTTGTCGACGTGAGACCGAACGGTGTTCTCGAGCGTGTTGGAGGCGTTGACCCCGGCATTCGAGCTGCTGATCGAGACGCCGGCCGCTCCCGACAACGCCACCGATGCAGCCCAGGCCGTCGCGGCGATCGTCGCCCGGCTGTCGGCGGCGAGCGTCACGCCCCCCGTCGTCGCAGTCACACCCTGATCGGCGTTGCGGATCGAGACGTCGACCGTGTTGGCGACTGTGTTTGCCGCCAGGCCGACCCCGATCGACACCGCCACGCCGGCCGCGCCAAACGACGCCGACACGGCCGCCGCACCGGCACCCGACGAGATCATCGAGGCGTCCGTCGCCCGGAGCGACGCGCTGCCGACGGTGATACCGGTGGCACCATCGCCGTCGATCGTGGCCTCCACGCGGGTGGCGATCTTGTTGACGATGCTTGCCCCCGCGCCACCGAGGCTCGTGCCCGACCCGCCCCCGGATGCCGCGATCGACCCGGCGAACGCGCTGGCGTCGATGGTCGCGCTGTTGAGGGCCGACTGCGAGAGGACGCCGGTCGCCTTGATGCTGGAATTGGTGACGTACGAGCGGATCTCCGCCGGCGCCTTGGTGCCGTCCTCGTTCCAGCCGATGAGGTTTTGAACCCGTGAGGCACCGATCGACGCTGCCACTCCGGCGCCGATGCCACCTGCCGCGGCTATCGAGGCCGAGACCACCTGAGCGGTGATCAACGGACGGGAGACACGGATCGTGTCCCCGTCGCGGGTGAGGATGAAGAGGTTGTAGTCGGCATCGAGCACCTGCCAGGCGCTGGCGCCCGTGACGCTCCAGGCCGAGTCCGGCTGGCTGGTCGGATCGAGGGCGCTGATCTGGATGTCTCCCTTGGCGAGCGTGTTCCTGCCCGTGAAGGCGGCCCGCAGGGCGGTGTCGATGGGGGCGACGGCCGCCGCCCGCTCCGCGGTCACCGCCGGCAGATCCGCCTGCGCGGCAAGCGCCACCTTCCGGTCCATGCTCGCGTAGGTATTCAAAAGCGCGGGCGTGAGCGATGTGGGGAGGTCGAACAGCGTCACACCGGTCGATAGCGACGAAATCGTCACGTTGTTCGCACTGTCGATGATGCTCGCATCGACGTAGGCATTGGCCTTCGTGAGCACGACGTTGGTGGCCTCGGCCCCGGCGCCGCTCACAGCGGCGCCAAATCCGCCGATCCCTACGGCGAGCGACGCGGCCGTCGATCGGGCCCGGATGCCGGCCCGCTCGGTGGCGGAAATCGTGACATCGGCCGCGGCCAGCGCCGTGCCGCCGACGCCGGTATCAGCGTTCTTGATGAAGGCCTGCACGTCGTTGGAGACCGTGTTGCGGGCGAGGCTGACACCGATGGAGACGGCCCCGCTAACGACCCCACCCACCGCGGCGGCGATCGAGGCGGCCGCCACGTTGACGTCGATCGACGACGAATCGGTCGCCGTGATGGCGATCGAAGAGCCGCGCACGCCCCCCGTGCCGTCGCCGTCGATGAAGGCCTTTACGGCCATTCCCACTTTGTTGACCGACGTGGCGCCAGCGCCACCAAGCGCGGCCCCACCGCCGATAGCGCCGCTCACGGCGGCAGCACCGGCCAGCACGAACGCCTCGATTGTCTGCGTGGCGGCCGCCGAGATCGTGATGGCTCCGCTGGCGCTGACCGTCGAGTTGTTCAGATACGCCAGCGTGCTGCCTGTGATCGTGTTCGTTGCCAGCGACGCTCCGATCGCCGCCGCGGTCCCAATTCCGCCGCCGGATATGGAGGCGGAGACCGCGGCCACTTTCGCCGAGATCTGGGCCGTGTTCGTCGCGGTGAGCGTGACCCCGCCGCGGCTGCTGATCGAACTGTTACTGACATACGCCTCTGCGGTGCCGCCGATGGTGTTGGCCGAACTCGCGCCGCCGCCGCTGAGTGCGACGTTTGTCAAACCTGCCCCTACCGATACCGACACCGCAACGCTGTAGGCGGTGATGTCGCTCCCCTGCACGGTCTCCACAATGATGCCGTTCGGAGCGGCAGCACCGGTGCCAGTCTGGGAGTTGGCGATCCACGAGCCGGCGTCGACCGTGATCGTGTTGCTGGCCACCGTAGCGGCGATGGCCAGCGCGATTCCGCCCTGACCGCCTGTTGTCGCGGAGATCGATCCGCCGATCGCATAGGCCTTGATGGTGGCGTCGTGGCTGCTGTGAAGCGTCAGGCCGCCCGACGCGCTCACCTTGGAGCTGTCGACGTAGGCGTGGGTGTGCGGGGTGATCCTGTTATCGACCACCGACACGCCGACCGAGGCCGACACTCCGCCTCCACCGACCTGACCGGCGAATGCGAGCGCACCGGCCACGCCAAGGATCTTCGATTTGTCGGTGGCGGAAATGAACACTCCGCCGCCATTGGCCACCACATCCCGGGTCAGGCTGCCCGTAATGAAGGCCTCGGTCGTGCAGTCGATCAGGTTGCCGGAGCCGGCGCCCGCGCCGCCGAGGGCCGCGCCCGTGCCCGCCCCGGCCGCGACACCGATCCCGATCGACAGCGCAAAGATCGTCGGCACGGAATCGGCGGTGATGGCGATGCCACCGCTGCTCGTGATCTTGGAATTGACGGTGGAGGCCGTCGTGCGGCTGGTGATCTCGTTTTTCGCGACCGCCACGCCCGCTGCCACGCCGACACCGCCGCCCTGGGGAATCGCCACGCCGACACCGCCCGCCATCGCCCAGATCTTCGACGTGTCATCGGCCCGCACCTGCAGGCTCGTCGCCGTCGCCCCGGTCGTGGTGACGCCGGCGGCGTTGCTGATCACCGCCTCGCTCGTGTTGCGAATCCTGTTGACCGAAACGGAGCCGCCGAGGGCGAAGGCCGCCCCCTGACCGGTAGCCCCGGCGCCGGCGACCGTGACGTTCGTGATCCTGCCGTCATAGGTGGCATGCACATCGATCGAGCCCGCCCTGACGGTGCCGGTGATGTTCTCGATCGCCGCCCGGACGACGTTGGTCTTCGTGGAGTTTTTGTCGCGCGGGTCGGCGCCGAGGTAGTTGGCGGCCACCGAGGCCCCGATCGCCCCCGAAGCGCCCGTCGAACCCACGCCCGAGATCGCGATCGCCCCGGCCATCGAATTGATCGTCGAACTGTCGCTCGCCGTCACCTGGATGGCCTGGGCCGCGAAGATCTCGTCGCCGGTCGGGTCGAGGT
>CAJAYZ010000404.1 GCA_903949225.1 uncultured Planctomycetaceae bacterium | reverse complement strand
TGACGGGGCCGCGCTCCTCGTCGAGCAGCTCCAGTCGCCGGAGCAGTCAGTCTTCCGCCTCGGCCTTACCACGGCCCGCGAGGTGAAGCCAGGGAAGTGCGACACGGCGCTCGTGGCCGAGCTCCCCAAGCTCCCGGCCGGCCGGGCCGCCCTCGTCCTCCGGGCGCTGGCTGACCGGAAGAGCCCGGCGGCCGTCGAGGCGCTCGTCGCTGCCGCGGCGAAGGGGAGCAAGGAGACGAGGCTTGCGGCCCTCGAATCGCTCGGGGCCGCAGGGAATGCCTCGGCACTTGCCGTCCTTCTCGAAGGGGCAGCCGATGCCGATGCCGATCTCGCCCGAGCGGCCACCGCCTCGATCTCGAGCCTCTCCGGCGCCGAGGTCGACGCCGAGATCAAGAAGCGGCTCCCGGCCGCGTCGGCCAAGCTCCTGCCGATGCTCCTCGAGCTCGTCGGCCAGCGCCGTATCGATGCCATTCCGCCGGCGCTTGCCGCCGTCGACTCTAAGGATCCAGCCACGCGGGCTGCGGCCCTGGCGGCGCTTGGCAACATTGTCGACGTCGAACGGCTGCCGGTGCTTGTCGCCCAGGTCGTGAAGCCCCGCGACGAGGCCGACGCCGCCAATGCCCGGAAGGCCCTCCTCACCGCGGCGATCCGCATGCCCGATCGTGAGGCCTGTGCCACCGCCGTCACTGGGGCGCTGGCCCAGGCGCCGGCCCCGGCCAAGCAGGTGCTCCTCGAGACCCTCGGCCAGGTTGGCGGGACGAAGGCCCTCGCTGCCGTCGCCGCCGCGGCGAAGAACGGCGACGACGCCCAGAAGGACGTCGCCAGCCGGCTTCTCGGCGAATGGATGACAGCCGACGCAGCCCCTGTGCTCCTCGACCTCTCCAAGTCGCTCGCCGAAGACAAGTACCGCGGCCGGGCGATCCGCGGATTCATCCGCATCGCGCGGCAGTTCAAGCTCGAGCAGGCGGAGCGGGCGAAGATGGCCGTCGAGGCCTTTGCTGCCACGAAGACTCCGGCTGAGCGGAAGCTCGTCCTCGAGGTGGCCCGCCGCTACCCCGACATCGAGATGCTCAAGCTCGCCGCCAAGGCCGGCGCCGAGGAGGAGATCAAGCCCGAGGCCCGGATCGCCGCCGCGGCGATCGTCAAGAAGCTCCCCGAGGAGTCGGCCGAGGCTTACGCGCTTGCCAAGGGGCTGGGCCTGGAGAAGGTGAAGCTCGAGATCGTCAAGGCGAGCTACGGCTCCGGCGATCGGCAGAAGGACGTCACCGACGTCGTCCGCAAGAACGCCGGCAGCCTGGCGCTGATCTTCATTCCGGGGGACAACTTCAACAAAGTGTTCGGCGGCGACCCGGCCCCGAATGCCGAGAAGCACCTGACGATCGACTACACGATCGACGGCAAGGCGGGCATGGCGAAGATCGGCGAGAACGGCACGATCCTCCTCCCCACACCCTGATCTCAGGCCCGGCAGGCCCTCACGTCAGGCACGCAAAAGAGCGGCCCGCCGGATTGATCCCGGCGGGCCGCGTTCGTTTGCATGGAACGGGGAGAAAGAGGAACGGAGCCGTTGCTCACCCCAGCCCGCCGAGGACGGTTGCCTTGCCAACCCGCCCTACGCCGAGCATGTAGGCCGCAGTGCGGAGCGACACTTTCCGCTCCTGGGCCAGCTGCCAGACCTGCTCGAAGGCGGCGCCCAAGATCTGATCGAGCTCCTGGCGGACGCGGTTGATCCCCCACTGGTAATGCTGCCGGTTCTGCACCCATTCAAACCAGCTCGCCGTCACGCCACCGGCGTTGGCAAGGATGTCGGGGAGAACGACGACGCCGGCGGCATCGAAGACGGCGTCGGCGTCGGGCGTGACCGGGGCGTTTGCCGCCTCGACGATGATCGGGGCCTTCACGGTGGCCGCGTTGGCAGCGGTGAGCACGCCCCCGAGCGCCGCCGGAATGAGAACGTCGCAGTCGGCGGCGAGGAGCTCATCGCCGGAAATCCTGTCGGCCTCGGTGTAGCCGTCGAGCCGGCCGCCGTGGGCCAGGGCGTACTTGAGCATGCCGGGGACGTCGAGGCCGTCGGCTCGGTGGTAGGCGCCGCCGGCATCGCTGATGGCGATAAAGCGGCATTCGGCGTCGTGGAGGAAGCGGGCGGTGAAGGTGCCGACATTTCCGAAGCCCTGCAGCGCGATCCGCGTCCCGGGGAACTTCCGGCCGGTCCGCGAGAGGAGCTTGAGCGTCAGCCCACCGACGCCGCGGCCGGTCGCCTCCTCGCGTCCCGGAATGCCGTGGTATTCGACAGGTTTGCCGGTCACGCAGGCGGGGGAGAAGCCGTGGTACTTGCCGTACTGATTCATGATCCAGGCCATCATGTCGGCCGTCGTCCCCATGTCAGGGGCGGGGATGTCGACATCGGGGCCGAACAAGTCGTGGATCGAATCGACGAATCGACGCGTGATCCGCTCGAGTTCGCGGGTGGAGCAGAGCTTCGGGTCGAGGGCGATTCCCCCCTTGGCCCCGCCGTAGGGGATGTTGACGACGGCCGTCTTCCAGGTCATGAGGGCCGCGAGCCCCCGAACCTCGTCGAGATCGACCTGCGGGTGGTAGCGCAGGCCCCCCTTCATCGGACCGCGGGCGTTGTTGTGCTGGACGCGGTAGCCGATGAACGTGGCCACCTCGCCGGAGTCGAGCTCGACCGGGATCTGCACCTGCACCTCCCGCTTCGCCGTGAGGAGCAGGCGCCGCATCGCGTCGGAGAGGTCGAGCTGATCAGCGGCACGTTGGAAATAGATGCGGGGAGCATCGGCAGACATGGAGGGCCTCCTGGTTTGGGATTGAAGAATAAACGATCCGTGTGGAGTTTGGCCGGGGGCAGCGTGCCATTCCCTGGCTCCGCGCCGGCGGGCGATGGCGGGAGCAGCGGGAACAGATACGATTGAGCCAACTTAGGAGAGAGGATTTTCCGCATGGCGACGCCGAGCCCCGATCAATTTTGGACGCTTCTCACCGAATCGAAGCTCGCCGAGGCAGCGGCCCTCGACAAGCTCCGCCGGGAGTTCGAAGGGCTGCCGTTCCCCCCCGGCGCCTCGGCGGCCAGCGCTACCGAACTGGTTGCCCGCTGGCTCGTGAAGCGGAACGTGATCTCCGAATGGCAGGCCAAGCGGCTGCTGCGCGGCGAGAAGGGGCCATTCTTCCTCGGCGATTACCGGCTCCTCGACCGCTTCGACACCGGTCGCGGCGGGACGGTTTTCCGGGCCCGCCACGAGCCCTCCGGTCGGCTCGTCGGGATCTCGGCCCTCAACAACAAATACTGCCAGCAACCCGAGGTGTGGTCTGACATCCTCAAGCGGACGAAGGCCGTCACCGAGGCGAAAGACCCGACCCTCACCAAGACTTGGGCGCTCGAGAAGGCGGGATCGCAGCGATTCGTCCTTGCCGACGATGTCGTCGGTGCCCCCTTGGCCGACGAGCTTGCGAAACGCGGTGCGATCCCGGTCGCCGAGGCGGGAGCGATCGCGCTCGCCATTGCCCGGGCCGTGGCGGAGCTCCACAGGCTCGGCGTCGTTCATGGGGCGATCTCGCTCGACAGCGTCCGCCGCGCTACTCCCGACACCGGCTCGAACGAGACCGAGGGCCCCATCCGGCTCCTCCAGTTCCCCCTTGTCGCCGATCCGCACGTCGTGCCGGCGCGCCTCGAGATCGATACGCCCGAGGGAGCGACACGGCTCGGGACGCGGGCCGCATTCCTCGCTCCGGAGCTCCTCAAGAGCGGGCGGATCTCCACGACCTCCACCGACGTCTATGCGATCGGCTGCCTCTTCCACGCGCTCCTCTCCGGTGGGCCGCCGGGCTGGCAGGGGGATCCCCAAAAGACGCTCTCCCACGTCGCAGCCGGTCAGGGGCCACAGCCCCTTCCGACGACGAAAGTGCCCATCGAGGTGGCGACTCTCGTCTCCTACCTGACCGCGTCCAACCCTGCCGATCGCTATCCGACCGCCGCCGAGGCGGCCGACGCGATCGCCACTTGCCTCGGCCAGCCCCCGATCTCAGGCGCGCTCCCCCAGCAGCGCGAGATGATCACGCCCGGCTCCGGACCGGCCGACGCGGCTCTCGCCACCGACGCCCCCGCGGCGATCGCCATCGTCGACACCGCCTCACCGGCCAAGCGGGCAAAGCCGAAGCCTCCGCGGCCCCGCTGGCTCCTCCCGGCCCTCGGCGGCCTTGGATTCCTGGCAGCCTCGATCTTCGGCGCGGTCCTCATCCTCCGACCGGCTGCCAAGAAGGCTCCCCCCTCTGTGCCAACAACGGAAGATCCCGCGTCGAAACCATCCACCACCGCAGGGGAAGCGACCGACGGCGCTGGAGGAACACCCGGAGACGGGGATGGAGCCGTCGCGCCACCATCCGACGCAGCCGACGCAGCCGACGCAGGCTCCTCGGCCCGCAGACCCCGGCCGAAGGCGGAAACGATCACGACGCTCGTCGACTCCGCGGCCACTGAGATCCCCTACGAAAGTCCGCAGCCCCCCGGCCCACCGCCGCGGCTCCAATACCTCCCGCCGGGATCGCAACTGATCCTCCTCGCCCGCCCAGCCGAGGCGCTTGCGACC
>CAJAYZ010000403.1 GCA_903949225.1 uncultured Planctomycetaceae bacterium | reverse complement strand
CGGCGGTCACTTTATCCACGGCCTGCTAGGGCGACTCCGGGGCGATTCGTGGACGTAGGCGTTGGCCCGATCGGATGTCCGGAGGAAACGCCGCAGGGTCGGCAGCGGGCGACGTCGGATTCACCGGCAACGGGCACGCTGTCCTCAGCCCGCGTCCGAGGAGTGAGCGATGGTGGATCGAGCGTCGATGCGTCTTTCGATGGTCGTCAATCCTCCGACCGACCAGCACCTCGAGTGGGCCGCGCAGGTTGGCGTCAGCGACATCGTCATTCCCTATCCGGGGCTCGACCCGGCCGTGCTGGCCGCCACCTGTCGGCGGATTGCTTCCTTCGGGATGCGTTGCACGCATGTCGAACGAAAGCTCCCCCACCTCGGCCTCGTTCATGGCCTCCCCAACCGCAACGAGCAGGTGGCGGGGATCAAGACGCTCCTCCGCCACATGGCTGACAGTCGTATGGAGGTGCTCTGTTACAACTGGATGCCCGACGAGGACTGGCAGCGGACCAGCGCCGTCGCCCCGGCCCGTGGCGGCGCCAAGGCGACCGCCTTCCGGCTCGCCGACATCGGCGCCTCCTCGCGGCCGACGGTCACCGATGCCGACGGCCTCCCCTCCGTGCGGACATCCGCTGTCAAGCTTTGGGAGCATCTCCACCGCTTCCTCGACGAAGTGGTGCCGGTGGCGGAGGCGTGCGGGATCCGGCTCGCGCTCCATCCCGACGATCCGCCGCTCGACGAGTTTGCCGGCCAACCGCGGATCATGCACACCAACGCCTCGCTTCTTCGAGCCACGGAACTCGTCCCCTCGCGTGCCAATGGCATCTGCTACTGCGTCGGCTCGCTCCATCCGGCAGGTGAAGACGTGATCGCCGGGATCGAAGCCCTCGGTGACAAGATCGCCTTTGTTCACGCCCGCAATGTCCGCGGCACGGCCGCCGACTTCGTGGAGACCTGGCACGACGACGGCGAAATCGACATGCCGGAAGTGATCCGGGCGCTGAAGCGCATCGGCTACTCAGGCACTGTCCGCCCCGACCACGCTCCGAGCATGTCGGGAGAGAGCAACGAGACGCCGGGCTACGAAATGCTCGGCCGGCTGTTTGCCGCCGGCTATCTCAAGGGGCTCTTTGACGCGGCGTGAGGCGGGCAGGGCAGACGGGTGGGTGAGCGCTCGCGTCTGGGTGGTTGGATGACGATCGCTCGGCGGCCGGAGGGACACTCGTGGGGCAGAAACGAAAAAGCACCCCTGGGCCGTACTTGCTGCACCTCGAGATGCTCCGCGATCGGATCGCTGACCCCGAGCGGTATCCGTTCAACCTCCCCGCCGTCCGGGCCCTGAGCGTGCTGCCGTTTCATCCGCAGGTCACGTTCCTCGTTGGTGAGAATGGCGCCGGCAAGTCGACGCTGCTCGAGGCGATCGCCGTCGCCTCCGGGCTCAACGCCGAGGGGGGGAGCGTGAACTTCACCTTCGCTACTCGGGCGAGCCACTCCCCGCTCGGCGAGTGCGTCCGACTAGCCAAGGCGCTTTCGCGGCCCCGCGACAGTTACTTCCTGCGGGCTGAAACATTTTACAACGTGGCGACCGAAATCGAGCGGCTCGATCAGGGGCCGGGGGGCCCGCCGATCATCGACGGCTACGGCGGCAGGTCGCTCCATGAGCAGTCGCATGGGGAGTCGTTCTTCGCGCTGTTCAAGAATCGATTCCGGGACAACGGCCTCTACCTGCTCGACGAACCCGAGGCGGCGCTGTCGCCGACGCGACAGGTCGAGTTTCTCGTGCTGATGCACGACTCCATCCGCCGGGGCTGCCAGTTCGTGATCGCCACCCATTCGCCGATCATCATGGCCTACCCCAAAGCGCGCCTCCATCTCCTCGACCGGCAGGGGATTCGCGACGTGGCCTACACCGACACCGACCACTATCAGGTCACGAGGCGGTTCCTGAGCAATCCCAAGCAAGCGATCGAGACACTCCTCGGCGAAGAGCCGGATGCCGACTCGAGCGATTGAGGAGACTCGTGAGCGTGGCCAGTGGTGGGGATCCTCTGCTGGCTACGAGGTGCTGACCGGAGCCGATCCAAAAGCCTTGAAGCAGAGGGAGCCTGCGGTTATACTTTCGGTATGAAAACAGCCGTCTCGATCCCCGACGACGTGTTCGCGGACGCGGAACGATTGGCGTCGCGCCTGCAAACGTCTCGCAGCCAGCTCTACGCCCGGGCTATCGCCGAGTTCGTTGCCCGCCATGACGATGACCGGGTCACGGCCCTGATGGATCAAGCCGTCCGCGAGGCCGGAAGCGAGGATGCCACCTTCCTGCGAACGGCCGCACAGGAAGCGGTTCGTCGCACCGAATGGTAGTTACGCTCAATGATCGTTGTGCTGAATGATCGTTACACAAGGCGAAGTCTGGTGGGCTGATCTCGCTGAGCCGATCGGCTCGAGCCCGGGATACCGTCGGCCGTTGGTCGTGCTGCAGTCTGACGCGCTCAACCGCAGCCAGATCGCCACGGTCGTCTGTGTTGTCTTGACGAGCAATCTGCGCTGGTCGATTGCCCCGGGTAATGTCCTGCTCACGGCGAAGCAGACCGGACTCGATCGTGATTCCGTCGCCAATGTCACGCAACTGGTGACGATCGACAAGCGGCAACTCAGCGAGCGCGTCGGGCGACTCCCGAAGCGACCGATGGAGGGGATCTTTTCCGGAATCGATCTCATCCTGGGCCGCTAGGAGGCTGTGGATAAAGTGCAGGCCCGACCGCACGAGGCGGTCGCGAGTGCGGAGCACTCGAGAAAACCGGAGGTTTTCCAAGTGGACTGATTCTCCCGGCTGCCCCGCAGCCGGTCCGGTCATGAATGACTTTTTCCACGGGCAGCTAGGGGCCTCGCTCGGCACCTGAATGCGTTCGATTTCTCCTCCCAGGGGATGGGTCCGCACCCCCGCCAAGGGCGACGGCGGAGGGCCACCGCGCGTACACTTGCTCTTCAGCGGCCGAGGGGGTGAAACGCCTCCGCCCCCGCCGCGTATTCCCCGGGGCATTCCATGGCCAGCCGTTGCCGCCGCCGCTTTCCGCCGCAGCGCCGTTCTGCCGCCCCCCTCTCCCCTCGTCTCGCCCCTCGGAGCCTTCTGCCGTGCCCCGTTTGCCACGTGTCACCCCGGTCCTCGCCGGGCTTTTGGTCCTTCTCGGCGGGGCCATGCTCATGACTCCCCCTGGCCGCTCCGCCGAGCCCCCCGCTCCAAACCGGGCCCGCGAAGGGCAGTGGGTGACGGTGCAGCGGGCCCTCGACGAAGGAAAACCAAAATCGGCCCTCGAGGCCCTCGCCGGGATCGAGCAGGGGGCGATCGCTGCCAAGGCCTGGGACGAAGCGGCGCGGGCGATCGCCACGCGCATTCACGCCGACACCGGCGACCGTCCCCCCGAAGATCCCGAGCGTCTCGTCCGCCTCGAAGCGGCGCTTCAAAAAGCCCCCGACGAGGTGAAGCCGGTCCTCGAGGCGATCCTCGCCAACTGGACCTGGGGATTTTTCCAGAGCAATCAATGGCGCTTCGCGCAGCGGACAAGCGGCGCGACAGGTGGCGTGAACGAAGCGGGAAAGGCCGTCGAGGGACTCGCGGGCATCGCTTCCTGGGATCTGCCGCGCGTTGTCACCGAAGTCCGCCGCCGGTTCACGGCCGCGCTCGATCCGGCCGAACGGCTCCAAGCCCTGCCGGTGGCCGAGTGGAATCAGATCCTCGAGAAGGGCGGGATGCCCGATGCCTGGCGACCGACGGTGTGGGATGTCGTCGCGCACGACGCCCTCGGCTTCGCCGCGTCGGGCGTGCGGGGGCTTGCCGACCCCGAGGATCTGTTTGAGTTTGAAATCGATTCCCCCGCCCTCGGCACGCGCGCCGAGTTTTTAGCCTGGCGGCCGGAGGAGGGGACGACCGACGCCGATTCACCGCTCCTTGGTGAGATGCAGCTCTTCCGCCGCCTCCTCGAGGCCCACGCTGGCGACGTCGATCGCACGCCGCTGTTGGCCGCCGACCTCGATCGGATCGAGCGCGCAAGCGCTACCGCCGTCTCGCCCGGCGGCGACAACGACCGGCGCGACCGGACGGCCAAGGCACTTGAAGCCTTGCTTGAAGACTGTGGCGAGAACGAAGTCGCGGCGATGGTCCGCCACCGAGTGGCGGGTGTCTTGCGGCAAGGCGACGACGACGACGCCGTGGTGAAGGCCCGCGCCATCGCCGCCGCCGGCGCTGCCTCCCATCCCGAATCCGCCGGGGGCAAGCTCTGCAAAAATCTCGTCGCCGAGATCGACGGCCGGTCGTTGGAGCTTTTCACCGAGCGCACCTGGACCGCCCCCTGGCCGACGATCCGAGCTCGTTACAAAAACCTCGCGAAAGTCCACGTCCGGATCGTGAAGGCCGATTGGCTCGCCCGCCTTCGTGCCGGCAAGCCGCAATGGCAGTGGCTCGATGATGGCGACCGGGCGAAGCTCGTCGCCGCAAAGCCCCTCAAGGCCTTCGCCGTCGACCTCCCCGCCACGGACAACCTCCGCGACACCACCCACGACATCAAAGCGCCGCAGGATCTCCCCCCCGGCGCCTACTGGGTGCTTGCGAGCGCCGACGACGACTTCGGCGCCGAGGACAACGTCGTGGCCACGACGCTCGTGTGGGTGAGCCGCCTGGCGGTGGTCCAGCGCACGAACGTCTCCCCCGGCGTTGGCGGCCCCCTGGCGGGCCATGTCGTCGATAGCGCCTCCGGAAGGCCGCTGGCCGACGTGAGCGTGCAAGCGTTCGTCCGTGCCCAGGCCGGCAATCCCGCGCCGTTCG
>CAJAYZ010000402.1 GCA_903949225.1 uncultured Planctomycetaceae bacterium | reverse complement strand
GAGGCGCGACGGCGCCGTCGCGCTGCTGGCTGGCTGGCTCGTGCCCCAAGTCGACCCCGAGGTGCAGGCAGAGGCGATTCATTCACTTGCCCGCTCGGGGGCGGCCGGGGTGCCCGGAGCGTTTGCCGATGCCTGGCCGGCGCTGGGGCCGGCCTCGCGGACCCGCGTCGTCGACGCCTGGCTCTCGAGGCCCGAGTGGATGGCCGATCTTCTCGACCGGGTCGAGAGCGGCCTTCTCGCTCCGGGGAATCTCACTCTCCAGCAACGTGACCGGCTCCTCGGCTCACCTGACGGCGTGCTTGCCGCCCGGGCCAAGATGCTCCTTGCCGGTGGCGAGAGTGCGAATCGGAAGGATGTCGTCGCCCGGTATCGCTCGGCCCTCGAGGGGGAAGGGGACGGCACCCGTGGCCGCGACACGTACTTGCGGGTCTGTGCCGCCTGCCACCGTCGGGGCGAGTATGGCCACGACGTCGGCCCGAACCTCGCCACAGTGATCGAGCACGCCCCGGAGCGACTGCTCGCGAACATCCTCGATCCGAATGCCGACATCCAGCCGGGCTATCAGGCCTCGACCTGCGTGCTCGCAAGCGGCGAGGTGGTGGCCGGCCTGATCGCCGCAGAGACCGGTGGCAGCGTGACGATGAAGCTCGCCGACGGCACGGTGCGGAACATCGCCCGAGCCGAGATCGACGAGCTTGTGACGTCGAACCGCTCCTTCATGCCGGAGGGGATGGATGAGACGGTCTCGGTCGAGCAGATGGCTGACCTGCTCGCGTTTCTCCGCGGTGGGCTGTGAGCCCGAGAGTGTGGGGGCCGCCGGGGGGAAGCTGGAGCGGTTGCACGGGCCGTACCGATCACACCACCCGGAGCCCGTTCAACCGCGCGTGAAGACGAGGATCGCCCGTCTTCGGTCGGTGATGGTCGACGAACGGGGCAAGAAGCATTGGGGCCGGCATCAGAGATCTCCGCGTTTCTACCTCTTCCCGGAAGCAGGTCATTCTCGTCGAACGTCCTGATGGCGATCTCAATCGTCGTCCAGGGCCTGAAGCGGGCGCCGCACCTCGCGGAGTCGGGCCAGCGTCTCGGGCGTGCGCAAGCCGGGATATTCCTCCATCAAGGCCACGACATCGGCAAGGTCATGCTGCCGTTTACTGGAACGGCGGCGGGGCTCGGCGGCGGCTGCTAATTTGAGCACGATCAGGTCGGCTGGAGTCGCCACCCGCATCCGCAGGCCATTCGCGAGATCGGTCAACTCCGCATGGGAAACGGCCTCGGCAATCCCTACGTCCTCGGCGAAAAACTGCACCGCCATCCGCAGGCCGCTTGGCCCGGTGGGGGGGGCCCGCCAGTTGTCGCTGTGCTCGTGGCGACCCGTGTGATCAAAGCCGGCGGCAAGTAATGCGTCCCTCGGCACATCGGCAAACCGCGGCACCGCGACGTCAATGTCGAGTGTCGTGCGAGGCTCCGTCGTGCGGATCTGAAGCGCCACCCCGCCGATCAATGCATACGCCACGCCCGTCCGGTTGAGGAGTTCGGCCACGAGGCGGAGCGGCCCTTCCTTCGTATCGTTTGGATCGATGCCCATCGTTTCGGCCCAGAGGGAGTCGAGGCAAAAGCCGGCCGCCAAGCGGCTCCGGATGGTATCAGGTGCGGTGCTCATGATCGCGGGTGATGATCGCGGGTTGGTACGCTATGAAAGTGCCATCCATGGAATCATACCGAGGAAAGGCCGCGCCATGGAGCTTCCGGATGCCTGCCGCTCTCTCCGAAGCGCTGCCGCTGCGGCGGGCGGGCTCCCGGATCGCTCTGCGAACCGATCATGGTTGAGGGCGGTTCGTCGACCTGGCTATTCTGCGGTGTTGGACGCAATAGCCGCTTCTTCCTTTCAAGGATCGATGCGCCCCCAGGCTCGGCGGCGAGGATCCACTCATCGACGAGGCCCTGGGCGGGGCATCGGCGGGCTCGATTGGTCGTGAGTCCCGATCGCTCGCGGACGTGATCGTCTTCCGGAGGGAAAGATACGCAGATCGTCGACAGCCATACGGTTCGCGACCTGCGCCTTCTCTCGCAAGGTCGCTTGGAGGCGGCGTAGCTGACCGATTCGACAAGGACGCGGTCGTCCAACCGCACAAGACCTATTCCTGTCGACGTGCTGCAGTGGATGGCGATCGTGCCGCCAACCTGCGTCGCCGTTCGAAGAGACCGACGGCTGCAGTAACGACGACGATAGCGTTTCCTGTGCCGGCGGAGCCGATCTCTGGAACTGAAGTTACGGAGAAGGACTCTGTTGTCGCTGTAAATGCCGAGTTCGAGCCAGCGTTCGACGCGATGATCCCAACGTAGAGATCACTGGCGGAGTTCAGCCAATCGAGGGAGTACGGTACCGAGGCACCTCGGCTCGCACTTGTAACGTTGTACCAGGACAGTTGCCACAGGCCGTTGGTTCTGCCGAAGGTGAGACTGATTGTATCGCCTGTCGAGAAGGCACCCAAGCCGCTCGCCGTGGTGCCGAGTGTCGCACCCAGCGTAATGCAAAGAATCAATGCTCGTCGCAGGACCATCATTTCATAACCTTCGTCTCGTGGAGTCGTCGTGTCGGTTCAGTCGTCGTGGTGGTGGACGTGGTGACATGCGGCGGGAAGCCCGACGGCGTCACGATGTGCTTTGTTCGCTGATTCATTCGCGTTCCGCTCTACCGTCCTCTGGCCGCGTTGCATCGCTTACGCCTTGCTGCTGAAGGGTCGGCAGGAAGCGAGTAACGCACTCCGAGTCCGTGCGAGTGCGCTGCCGATCAGGTGCCACGCGGTCCTGGAAAAACTCTCCGGCTTCTCTTCAGGACTGATTGTGATTCGTTTTGTAAGGGATTGGCTGACCCTCCCGCAGACGATTGCGCCCCGCCGTGGAGAGTTAGCCGGGGGAGGGCTATGATGCCTGCCGCCTGTTCAGGAACCCTCGGCCGCGATGTCGACACCCCAACCCCTCCGCCGGCTCCATGAGCTTTTTCCGGCACTCCAGGCCGGGGACGGAGCGGCGCGCGAGGAGGTCGTCGGCCTCGTCGTTGGGCGGATGTGGGAGGTGACCCACCGGATGCTCCGGTCGTTTCGCACCGTGCGCCGCTGGGACGACACCGATGACGTCGTCCAGAACGCCGCCATTCGCTTTCTCCGCGCCCTCGACGCCACCCCGCTCGAGACCCCTGAGCACCTCGTCAATTTGGCCACGCTCCAAATCCGCCGGGAGCTCGTCGATCTGGCCCGCAAGCACCGCGGCCCCGAGTCGTACGCTGCCAACCACGAGAGCAATTCGACCGTCGTCGACAGCGAGGTGGTGATGCGCGTCTCCTACGCGGCCGACCCCTACGTCCACGAGCCCGGCGTCGAACGCTGGGCCGCCTTCCACGAGGCCGCGGCCGCGCTCCCTGCCGGAGAGCGGGAGGTGTTTGAATTGGCCTGGTTCCTCGGGGCCGAGCAGGTCGAGGTCGCCGATCATCTCGGCTGCTCGGTGCGGACCGTGAAACGCCGCTGGGATGCGATCAAGCAGACGCTGCGCGACGCCCTCGGCGCGGATGTGCCCTGCATCGGGTGAGCGTCACGGAAGCCTTTCTCATGACTGACGAAGATCGCGATGAAGCGGATCCCGCGCCCCAGGGAAGCAACGCCCCTGCGACGCCCGCCTCTGGAGGCGCCTCGGAAGGCCGCTTCGACCTCGAGCCGCTGTGGCAGCTCGTCGAGGAAGCCATTCCCGCCGTCGCTGCCGATCCGTTCGTCGGTACGACCGTGGGAGGCGTGAGACTCGTGCGCGTCGTCGGCGAAGGGGGAATGGGGCGGGTGTATGAGGGGATCCAAGAGCAGCCCGCGCGGACGGTGGCGGTGAAGCTTCAACGCCCCGGCCGGCTCGACCCCGAAAGCACGAAGCGCTTCCTCCGCGAGCTCGAGATCCTCGGGGTCCTCTCCCACCCGGCACTGTGCCGCGTCTACCACGCCGGCTTCCTCCCCTGCGGGGGCGAACGGCTGCCGTGGTTCGTGATGGAGTTCGTCGCCGATGCCCTGCCGATCAACCGCTACGCGGAGGTCCACTCGCTTCCCCTCCGCCGCCGCGTCGAGCTCTTCCGCGAGGTGTGCGCGGGCGTGGCAGTCGCCCACGCGGGTGGCGTCGTCCACCGCGACCTCAAGGCGGGGAACATTCTCGTGGGAGCCGACGGGCTTGCGAAGGTGATCGACTTCGGGGTCGCCACCGCGTTTCGCGGCGATCTCCACGCCACCCGTGTGACGCGCGCCGGGCACCTCGTGGGAACGATCGAGTCGATCGCTCCGGAGCTCCTTGATGCCCGTCCGCCGGAGGAGAGCCCCCGCACCGACGTCTGGTCGCTCGGCGTCGTCCTCCATGAGCTGCTCACCGGAGCGAGCCCGTTCCGGCTCGAGGAGGGGTCGATCGTGGCAACGATGGAGCGGATCCGCTCGCACCGTCCTGCGCTTGCCAAGCGGGCGGCTTCACGGGTGGGTCGGGCCCTCGGTGGCGTTGTCGACCAGGCGCTCGCCCCCGCGGCGGCCGATCGGCCCTCCGATGCCGGGGCCCTCGCCCGGGAGCTGTCGAACCTTCTCGAACGCTACCCAGAAGGCCATCCCGACTGGGATCCGGGTGGGCAACTGAAGATCGCTGACCCCCGGCCGGATCGTGGCCGCTGGCTCCTGCCGGCGATCGGCGCCATGGGGATTTCTGCAGTGATTGCCCCGTGGGCCTTGATCCATCGGGCGAGCGGGCCGACGTTGCCTGCTGGCAAGTCCGGCCACGTTACCGAGTCGCGTGATCGCCTGCCCGAGTTTGTCCCGCCGGCGTTCTCATCGTCGCCGATCGCGCGAGCCGATTTCCGCCACGCCGTGCGCGATGTCGACGACCCGGAGGCCGAGCGCTACCTCGTCGAGTCGAGCGGCATCGTCAAGTGGCACGAGGATTACGGGCAGCGATTCAGGTATTGGGGGCCGGAAACATTCGATGTCGAGGGGCGACTCGTCTTCCGCTACGACTTCCCGCGCCTGAGCCGGCGGATCTACCTCAAGGCCAATCTCTCCTGTCGGGAGCAGTCGCTCGAGGATGGCATCATCGGGAACGGTGCCTGTGCGCTCGAGTTCTCCACCGATGGCCTCCAGTGGTGGCCGTTGATCAACACCCTCGAGCCGCGGATCTACGGGGCGATCGTGCAGTTCGAGGAACTGCTTCCCGACGAGGCCTGCGGGAGTACCTCGCTCTGGCTGCGCGTGCGGCTCCTCGCGGTCGGACCCTGGAAGCGTGCCGACTACAGCGTGGCGCAGTTTCTCCGCAATCGGCCGACCGACACGGCCACCTGCTTCGAACTGGCGGTGGAGTGCGAGCCCGAAAGCGTCGGCTCCGCCGCTTCGCCGCTCACCGATTGAAGAGGAAGTGGCAGATGTCGCCATCCTGCATGACGTATTCCTTCCCCTCGACGCGGAGCTTGCCGGCGGCGCGGATTTCCTTCTCCGTCTTGTAGTGCTCGAGGTCGGGAAGGGAATAGATCTCGGCGCGGATGAAGCCCTTCTCGAAGTCGGTGTGGATCACGCCGGCCGCCTGCGGCGCTGTCGCCCCGATCGGCACCGTCCAGGCGCGCACTTCCTTCTCACCGGCGGTGAAGTAGCTCTGGAGACCGAGCGTCCGATAGGCAGCACGAGCGAGCGCCGCCAGCGACGGCTCTTCGAGGCCCGCGCCGGCGAGCATCTCCGCCCGGTCCCCTTCGTCGAGCTCGGCGATCTCCGCCTCGATCTTGGCGCACACCGGCACCACCTCCGCCCCGGCCCGCGCCGCGGCCGCCTTGACCTTCGTGACGAGGTCGCCGGTGCCGGCGAGATCGGTTTCGTCGACGTTGGCGACGTAGAGGATCGGCTTGGCGGAGAGGAGGCCGATCTCGCGGACGGCCACCTTCTCGCCCGGGTCGAGTGCGAGCGTGCGGACCGGCTTTTCCTGGCTGAGGTGGGCCAGGCACTTCTTCATCACGTCGACCTTGAGCTTGGCATCCTTGTCGGCCCCCTTCGCCGCCCGCTCCGCCTTGGGGAGGAGGTTTTCCAGATGCTGGATGTCGGCGAGCTCGAGCTCGAGTTCGATCGTCTCCATGTCGGAGACCGGATCGACCTTTCCGGCGACATGGATCACGTCGGGATCCTCGAAGCAACGGACCACCTGAAGGATGGCGTCGACCTCGCGGATGTGGGAGAGGAACTTGTTGCCGAGGCCCTGGCCTTCGCTCGCTCCCTTCACGATCCCGGCGATGTCGACGAGCTTAAGGGCGGCCGGGATCACCTTTTGCGGCGGGATGAACTCCGTGATCCTGGTCAACCGCTCGTCGGGCACGCTCACCATGCCT
>CAJAYZ010000401.1 GCA_903949225.1 uncultured Planctomycetaceae bacterium | reverse complement strand
TCGTCGCCCGATTCGTTCCAGCCACGCACCGAGAGGTAATCCTCGGGGCGGGAGGCGGGGAAGGTGCGAACAATGAACAGCCCGGCCGCGAGGCGAGTGCCATCCTCCTCGAGCTCGATCCGGTCGTGCGGGCCGATGAGGAAATGGTGGGTGCCCGGCTCGAGCCAGCGGATCGCTCCGCTGGAGGGCATGGTGGCGGGAGGAGCTTCCACCGCGGCGACAGCCGGCTCGGCAGGCGGCGCGGCAGCGGGCTTTGCCGACTCCTCCACGAGGAGCGTGTCGATCGTCGGCTGCTTCGTGACCTGCGTCTGGATTCGCACCAGCCGCGCGTAGATTCCGTCGGCGGCGAGGAGCTCGGCGTGGGTTCCCTGCTCCGCGAGGCGGCCGCGGTCGAAGGCGAGGATCCGGTCGGCGTTGCGGAGCGTGGAGAGCCGGTGGGCGATGGCGATCGTCGTCCGCCCGCGAACGAGCACCGCGAGCGCTTCCTGGATCGCCTTCTCGGCTTCGGCGTCGATGTTGCTCGTTGCCTCATCAAGGACGAGGATCCGCGGATCGTAGAGGAGCGTCCGGGCGATCGAGAGCCGTTGCTTCTCGCCGCCGGAGAGCCCCGCGCCGTGCTCGCCGAGGAGGGTCTCGTAGGCGAGCGGCTGGCGGCAGAGGAAGTCGTGGGCGCCGGCAGCCTTCGCGGCCTCGAGCCCCTGCTCGAGTGTGGCCTGCGGCCTTCCGTAGGAGAGATTTTTCCAGATCGTGCCGCGGAACAGTAACGAATCCTGGAAGACGATCCCGAGGCGCTCGCGGAGCTGCTTGGTGGAGAGCCTCCGGATGTCGATCCCGTCGATCTCGATCGATCCCTCCTGGGCCTCGTAGAAGCGGCCGAGGAGATTGACCAGCGTCGTCTTCCCCGATCCCGACCGGCCGACGATGCCGATCATCTCCCCCGGGGCGACGTCAAACGAGACGTCGCGGAGCACCGGCTGGTTGCGGTCGTAGCCGAAGGTGACATTCCGGAAGCGGATCGCCCCCTGGGGGTCGTCCCAGGCCTTTGGCCTGTTCGCCTCGGCAATCGACACCGGCGTGTCGAGGAGCTCGAGGACGCGCTGGCTCCCCGAGAGGAAGCTCGTCAGCCAGGTGGTGAAGTTCGAGAGAGCGCCGAGCGGCGCGTAAAACATCGCCAGGTAGGCGAGGAAGGCGATCAATTGGCCGAGCGACATCTGTCCGGCGATCACGTCGCGGCCACCGACATACCAGACGATCAGGCCGCCGAGGCCGAAGACGATCTGCATCGCCGCGGAGTAGGTGGAGTTGGTGTGCTCGACCCACAGCCGCCAATTGGAGAGGTGGTCGCTGGCGGTGGCAAACTTCTCCCGCTCCCGCGGCTCCTGGGCGAAAGCCTTGACGACGCGGATCCCCGAGAGCATCCCCGAGAGCGCGGCCATCTGCTTGCTCGAGGCGTCCCACAGCCGGTAGTGGCGCGGATAGACATGCCGCCAGAAAACCCACGAGCCGAGGATCACCAACGGCACCGGAATGAGCGTGAAGAGGGCGAGCTTGGGGTTGATCCAGACGAGCATCGCCCCCACCCCCACCAGCTGCACGATCTGGAGGAGGAAGCCCCCGGTGATCTGGTGCATGAGCCCGTGGAGCACCTCGCTGTCGTGGGCCACCCGGCTGATCATCGACCCAACCTGATGCCGGTCGTAGTAGGCGATGGAGAGATCCTGGAGCTTGTTGACCATCTCCTGGCGAAGCGTGCCGGTGAGGCCGGTGCCGATCGCGTTGGCGAGCCGCCCCTTCACCACGCCGACGATCGAGAGGAGGATCCGGGAGAAGGCAAGCGCCAACACGACCACGAGCAACGCGGTCTTGAAGTCGGGGAGCGCGTCGACCCCGGTCTGCTCAAGCGCCCGGGCGGAGAGGACGTCGTCGACCATGTATTGCTGGAGCTTCGGTGGCACGAGTTCCGCGACGACACCGAGGAGCGTCAGCAGGCACAAGCCCACCGCCCCGCGCGCATGCGGGCGGAGGAGCTCGCTGACGCGGGCCAGGATCCGCCCTTTTTGCATGCAGCGCGGACACGACTCCTCGCGCGTCGTCTTCCGCAGGCCGCAGGAGGCACAGCGGGGTGGGTCGAGCGCGGCGGCGAGTTCTTCGTCGGCGGGCGTCGTGTCACCGGGCGCGGCTTCTCCAGCGGGCCCGGCCACGAGGGGGGCGCTGGCCGCGGCGTCGGTTGGCGCCGAAAGCGCCCCGCTGACTCCGGGAAACGACGC
>CAJAYZ010000400.1 GCA_903949225.1 uncultured Planctomycetaceae bacterium | reverse complement strand
GCGGCGTGAAGAAGGGGGGCCGGTGGGTGGTGAGCGCCTCCGGCGGGATCCAATTCCAGCCGTGGGGATTCGCGACGAGCACCGTCGAGTCAGACGACGTAGCGACCACGCGCACCGCGGCCTTGGCCGCCCGGTCCGACGCCGGCTGGTGGTGGGACTGATCTCCACACCGGCCCGGCCCGGCTGATCGGGGCTCATCTGGTTAGCAGGAGGGCGCCGCCCAGCCGATCCTCGCCACCCGCGCCGCTGCCTCGGGAAACCATCCATCAACCCAGCCGAGCGAGGCGAGTGACTCGAGGCTCGGCGCTCCGCCAGCCCCCGGCGACAACGGCGGGGGAATGCTCTTCACGAGGAGCAGATCGCCGGCCACCGTCGCGGCCACGACGGCGGCGAGGGAATCGCTCGTCACGCTCCACGAGGCCGGGATCGCAGTGGCCCGCGCCGGCTCAGCCGCCAGCCAGCTTGCCATGTCGAGCACGGCGTGGCGGTCGACCGGCCTAGTCACCAACGGCAGGCCGAGCATGGTGGCGACAAGCCTGGCTGTGATCCCCATTCCGTCGATCGCCAGCCGGTGAACAAGGCGGAGATCGAGCGGGCGCGTCCGATCGATATCGCGCAACCCCTCCACCACGCCTCCGCCGCCGACCACGATCGTCCGCGGCCGCCCGGCGGCTCCGGAAAGAATCGGCCCATCGAGCAGGGAAGTGGCGAGTTCGGGCCAGTCAGCCCGTCCAAGGAGGCTTCCGCCGAAGCGAATCACAAGCGCCGCACCGGGCTCCGACACGGCCCCGGCTCCCTCCGGCGTGCCGCCCTCCGGCCCACAGCGCAGATCGCCCCAAGAGAAGTCGCCTGACCGCCGTGGGTGGGTCATCGCAGTTCTCCGAGTGCCACCAGCGCCAAGGCATGCGCCGGGGCGGCCCTGGAGATCGCTCCCCCCAGCCGCTCCTCGAGACAGACCACCGGCGCCGAAACGCCGGCCTGCTCGAGGGCCCGCGTGGCCAGCATCGTGCCGTGGCCGGAGAGGACAACCCGCTCAGGGGCGCTATCCCCAGGGCCAAGCACGCGGCGGATCGCCCTGGCAACGAGGCGGACCTGGACGGCGGCAGGGCGCTCGGCGGCGCGGGTGGCTTCGTCGAGGCTGACGTCGGACGGCTCGAGGAGCATCTGGTGGGCGAGGCGGACCCGCGCCCCCTCCCGAGTCGCTGGACGGCCGTCGGCGGTGTCACCCGACGCGGCATTTTCAGGGAGCCCACCGAGGAGGAGCCAGGCGTCCTGGGCCCGCGCATAGAGCTCGGCCGCCAGCGGACGACGGCAGCCTGCCAGTGGCAGGGATCGCACGAGCGCGGCGAGCGGTGTCCGTTCGATCCCGGTGTAGACCAGCTCGCCACTGGCCATCCTGCCCGCGTCGTCGGTCGCCAGGGGGAGCGGTCGGCGCTGATCGAAGCGGAGGATGTCGGTCGTCGTCGAGCCGACATCGACGAGCAGTCCGTGGTCACACTTGGCCACGGCGGCGGCCAGCCGTGCCAGGACATGCCAGTTTGAGGCCGCGGCCGCGAGTGGATCGGCGATCGCAATCTCAGGGGCAACGAGCCGGCCGTCGACGAGGTAGATGCCGAGTTCGGCCTCCACGGCGGAAGCGGCGGTTTGGAGTGCGGCAATGATCGATGCGACCCCCGCCGGCCGGTCGGGATAGCAATCGGCGATCTCGCCGGTCATCGTGGCGACGATCCTCCCTGGACGCCACGCGGCCGCGATCGCCGTGAGACGATCGGCGAGCTCGTTTGAGCGGCGCCACAGTTCAAACGTCTCGGCATGCACCCGCCCGCGACCATCGGCTGCCTTGAGATTGGCGCCGCCGACATCGATGGCGAGGACACCGCCGGCTAACTGATCACGGCGCTGGTGGCCCATCGCTCCCCCCATGCTCCACGTCACGGCGTCCCACGGGGCCGCCGTCGACGGTGAAAACACCATCTCTTCCCGTTGCCATCCCGGGCCAAATGAACGGTCCACCCTCCGCCACCGCGAGCATCGCCCGCAGGAGGCTTGCGGTGCCGAGGGTGGAAAGCCCGACAAACGACGTCGTCATTCGCGGATTGATCTCGAGGACACGATCATCCCCGCCATCCTCTCGATCGCCGAGGATCATGTCGACACCCACCCAGCCGCGGGCCTGCCGGCAGTGCGATTCGAGGCCACGGATGGCCCTCCGGGCCAGGGCCATGGCTCGGTCACGGGGGAGGGACTCAAGCCGCAGATCGCCACCGAGGTAGCCGGGATGGATCCCCGCGGAGAACCACTGCCGGACCGGCGGCAGGACGATCGTTTCGGTGGGTCCGCACAGGCACGAGACCCCGACCGGCGTGCCGGCGACAAACGCCTCGACCCTTCTGGGAATCAGGGCAGGGGGGAGATCAGCCCCCCGCGGCAGGACGACAAGACCATCACCACCACACCGATCGAGGGCCTTGGCCACGGCCGGCCGTCGGAAGGCATCGGGGAGCCGTTCACCGGCCGGAAGGAGAACCCCGGCCGGGACTGCCACGCCGGCCGCCGCCAGGGCGAGTGCGGTCGCCTGTTTGTCGGCGGCGAGGGTGATGAACGGGCCATCGGCAGCGGCCACTCGCCCTCCCGCTGCACGGGCCAAGGCGACGCGGTCGGCGAGGATGCCGTTGGTCTCCGGCGCCACGACCACCGTCCAATCAGCCCCGGCCGCCGCCTCCGCCAGACAATGACGCTCCGCTCCGTCCGGCACGCGGATCACCGTCGCCCGGCCGTGGCCGAGTCCCGAGGTGAGCGGCACGTCCACGGCGCCATCGAGAAGCAGTGTGAGTTCGAGGTCGTCGACCTTAAGCCCATCGTGGAGAAGCGCCGCGAGCATCGAGCGTCCCTCGACGGCGAGGCCGGCCGGCAAGCCCCCGGTCTCACCGAAGAGAGCAGCCGCCTCCGGCATCCGCAGCCCACCCGAACAACACCACTCGTGGAGCACGACCCTCACGGGGAAGTCGCCCTTCAGAAGATGCCGAGTTGGTCGCGGGCGTCATCGGTCATGCGGTCGGGGGTCCAAGGGGGCTCCATGACGATCCGCACCTCCACGCCCGCCACCTCCGGGTGGGCCGCGACCGTCCGCTTCGTATCCCCGATGAGTTGCGGACCGGCCGGGCAGGCCGGGCTCGTCATCGTCATGTCGACCGACACCTGCTGCTTGCCGGGCGTCTCGGTCGAAGGGGTGAGGGTGACGCCATAGATCAGCCCCAGATCGACGATGTTGACAAACAGTTCCGGATCCTTGACCTGCTTGAGCAGCTCCCGGACGCTATCTTCGCAGAGGGCTCCGGCAGCCGTGACAGACGGGGCTGTGGCGACTACCCCATTCGACGCCGGGGCGTCGACTACCCCATTCGACGCCGGGAAGGTGGTGGGGGGCGGGGCGATCGGCAGTCCTGTCGCCGGCTTCACGACCGGGGACTGGGCCACCGGGCCGTCGACGCCGTGGCCGCTCCGCAGCCGCACCCACACTCCGCCATCCTCGACTTTCACATCATGTGCCCGCGTCGCCCGGACGGCCGGCATCGAGAGCGCCGCACCGGTACGGATGTCGAACTTCGCACCATGGCGCGGACACGCCACCTTGTGGCCGGTGAGTTCTCCGGAGGCCAAGGGCCCACCGTCGTGGGTGCAGACGTCGTCGAGGGCGTGGTAGGCGCCCTCGACGTGGAACAGGGCGATCAAGTCGCCATCGACCTCGACCACGGTCGCCCCCGGATCGGGAAGTTCACCCACCGTGGCCACCCGTACGAAATCACCCATCGCTCGTCCTCCCGGAATCTGATTGCCGCCTCGCCCCCACAGCCAGCGCTCGTTTTTCCGCCGCCGACAGCCCTGGCGTCTCCGACCGCCACCGTGCCGACGGCGGCCAGCCTCGTCAGGAGACCCGCCGGATCCGCCCACCGATCGCGGCCGACAGCGCCTCGCGCACCGGGGGGATGGTGATCCTGTCGAAGACCTGCTGGAAGAAACCGGCGACGACGAGCCTGGCTGCCTCGTCCGCCGTCAGCCCTCTGGCTCGGGCGTAGAAGATCTGCTCCTCATCGACCCGGCCGCTGGTCGCGCCGTGGGTGCAGCGGACATCATCGGCCTCGATCTCGAGGCCCGGGATCGAGTCCGACCTCGCCTCGCGCGAGAGCATGAGGGTGTCGTTCCGCTGATAGCCGTCGGTCTTTTGCGCGGCCTTGTCGACCTTGATCATTCCGCGCCACACCAACCGCGAGCGGTCCTGAAGCGCCCCCTTGTAGAGGAGATCGCTGTGACATCCCGGCGCCATGTGGTGCTGGAGCGTGTTGTAAACGAGTTGCTGCCGTGCTTCGGTAAACATCACCCCGTTGACTTGGGCATCAGCCCCACGGCCGACGAGCGCGACATCCTGCTGCACCTGCGAAAGCCGGCTGCCGAGGGCAGCGAGCGTCCACTGAAGACGACCGCCGGCTTCGACGGCGGCCCGCTGACGGGCGAAGTGCCACACCCCCCGGCTCCAGTTTTGGAGGTTCACCATCCGCAGCGATGCCTTCCGGCCGACGACGATTTCGGTAGCTCCGCAATGGAAGCCCCCGTCGCTGCCCGACTCGCCCCCGCCCACCGTCTCGGTGAGGACGGTCGCCTCCGCCCCTTCCTCGAGGACCACGAGGACATGGCTCGTGTCGAGGCCACCGGGGGTGATGGCGGAAAGAACATGGAGCGGCGTGGTCAGCTTCACCCCGGCCGGAACCCAAAGCACGGCCCCGGCACGGTGGAAGGCGGCATGCATCGCGGCGAACCAGTCAGCGCGGCCATCGACGGCGGAAAACCACCGGCTGCGGAACCGCTCCCCATGCTCGGCGAGGATCCGCTCCGGTGCACCAAACACGATTCCCTGCCCGGCGAGGACCGGATCGAGCTCATCGCGGACGACGTGCCCATCAAGGGAGGCGATCCGCCCACCAAAGGCGACGGTGCCAGCCACCGCCGCCGCCCCCTGCGTGGCAGATTCCAGCAGACCTGCGGGGATCGCTTCGCCCGAGGTCGCTGGTCGCTCCGCGGCACTGACCCAGGCGCGCGGCTGAAACATCCGCAGATCGGTCCGCATCCAATTCTCCTCGCCCCGGCCGGGGAGGGAGAGCGTGTCGAGCCGATCGACAGCGTCGCGGCGGAGCTTCACGGCCCATTCGGGAAGTGAGGATCCGGTCAGCAGCCTGTCGAGGAGGGGATGATCGAACCCCGTCGATGCTGGGATCGGGGCAGGGGACTTCTGGGCGGCAGTCGTCATGGTGTGTTTGTCGCTCATCGACCGGGGTTTACCCGACCGATCCTTCCATCTGCAGTTCGATGAGCCGGTTCATCTCCACCGCGTACTCCATCGGGAGTTCCTTGACGAGCGGTTCGATGAAGCCACCGACGATCATCGTGCTTGCCTCGGCTTCGGTGAGGCCGCGGCTGGTGAGGTAGAAGAGTTGCTCCTCGCCGATCTTGGAGACACTCGCCTCGTGACCGATCGAGACATCCTGCTCCTCGACCTCGATGTAGGGGTAGGTGTCGCTGCGGCTGCGGTCGTCGAGAATCAGGGCGTCGCAGACAACGCTCGACTTGCTCTTCCGTGCCCCTGGCTCGACCTTCACAAGCCCGCGGTAGCTCGCCCGGCCGCCATTCTTCGAGATGCTCTTGGAGACGATGCGGCCACTTGTGTAGGGGGCGGCATGAACGAGCTTGGCCCCGGCATCCTGATGCTGGCCGGCCGAAGCGAAGGCAATGGAGAGGATCTCGCCATGGGCCCCCGGCTCCGTCATCCACACCGCCGGATACTTCATCGTCAAGCGGCTGCCGAGGTTGCCGTCGATCCACTCCATCGTCGCCGCTTCGCGGCAAACAGCCCGCTTGGTGACGAGGTTGTAGATGTTGTTGGCCCAATTCTGGATCGTCGTGTAGCGGCACCGACCGTGCTTCTTCACCACCACCTCGACGACCGCCGAATGGAGGCTCTCGGTGGAATACATCGGGGCGGTGCAGCCCTCGACGTAGTGCACTTGGGCGCCCTCGTCGACGATGATCAATGTCCGTTCGAATTGCCCCATGCTCTCGGCATTGATGCGGAAGTAGGCCTGGAGCGGGAACTCGATCGACACCCCCTTGGGCACGTAGATGAACGAACCGCCCGACCAGACCGCCGAGTTGAGCGCGGCGAACTTGTTGTCGGTCGGGGGGATGATCGTTCCGAAATACTCGCGAAGCAGGTCGGAATGCTCACGGATGGCGGTGTCGGTGTCGGTGAAGATCACCCCCTTCTTCGCCAGATCCTCCTGAAGCGATCCGTACACCACCTCGCTCTCGAACTGCGCCTTCACCCCGGAGAGGAACTTCCGCTCCGCCTCGGGGATCCCCAGCCGGTCAAAGGTCTTCTTGATCTCCTCGGGCACGTCGTCCCAGGTCTTCCCCTGATGATCGGTGGGCTTGAGGTAATAGAAGATGTCCTGGAAATCGATGCCGATGTCGCCACCCCAATGCGGCATCGGGCGGGAATTGAAGATCTCGAGTGACTTGAGGCGGAAATCGAGCATCCAGGCCGGCTCGCGCTTCATCTCCGAGATCTGGGTGACGATGTTCGCGTCGAGACCCCGGCGGCTCTTGAAGACCGCCGGCGAGTCGGTGCGAAAGTCGTACTTGTTGATCTCGCCGAGGGCGAGGGTGCTCGATTCCTTGGTGTCGGTGGCCATGACGGAAGACCTCAGTGCGGACGTGAACTAGGGCTGGGTTGAACGACCGGCAGGGGAGGCCGGCCGCGGACGGGGCGTCGTCAGACGCCGGCGGCCTCTTGATTTCGAGTCGACTCCTCCATCGCCCGCTCCGCGGCGGCCGCATCGGGATAGGCAGCTCGGATCCGCTCGTAGCCCCGCTTGTGGAGCTCAGCGGCGAGTTCGGCCCCACCCGATTCGACGATCCGTCCACCGAGCATGACGTGCGTGCGATGGGGAACGTTGTGCTCGAGGAGTTGTTCGTGGTGGGTGATGATGAGGATTCCCATGGCATCGGCCCCCGATGCCGCATCGCCACCGGCACCGCCGATCCGCGCGATGCTCTGGCTGGCCAGCCGAACGGCGTCAGCATCGAGACCGCTGTCGGTCTCGTCGAGAATCGCGAACCGGGGCTGAAGCATCGCCAACTGGAGGATCTCGGCCCGCTTCATCTCACCGCCCGAAAATCCCTCGTTGACATACCGACGCGCGAAATCGGAATCGATCGAAAGCTCCGACATCTTCGCCTTGAGTTCCGAGCGAAACTCCTTCATCGGCATCAGTTCCTGGCCTTCCTTCCGCTCCGGGTTGCGGACGTTGGTGACCGCATGACGGAGGAAATCGGCCAGTCGCACGCCGGGAATCGCCATTGGCCGCTGGAAGGCGAGGAACACCCCCGCCCGAGCACGCTCGTCTGGCTCCATACCGAGGAGATCGCGCCGCGTTCCGTCGGCAGCAACCAACTCGATCGTCCCAGCGGTCACTTCATAGGAGGGATGCCCCATGATCGCGTAGCCGAGCGTGCTCTTGCCGGAGCCGTTGGGGCCCATCAGCGCGTGGATCTCGCCACGACCGATGGTCAGGTCGACCCCCTTGAGAATCTCTTGCCCCTCGACGGCGACATGGAGCCCGCGGATGACGAGTTGGTCGGGATGGTGATCTGGTTGCTGATTCATGGATGAAATCCGTTCAGGGCTGAACCTTCTGATGGTCAAACACGAGATCCCCGTCGGCGACGGGGGAGGTGACGTAGCCGGAATGATGGGGAATCGGCAGTTCGTCGTCGATCTTGCCGAGGCCATCCGATCGCTTCGCGATCCGCTGCCCGACGATCTTGTCTTGGATCCGCATCAACCCCTCGAGGAGGCTCTCCGGACGGGGCGGGCAACCGGGAACATAGACATCGACGGGAACGACCAAATCGACGCCCTTGACGACGTGGTAGCCCCACTTGAAGTACGGCCCACCACCGGTGGTGCAGGCGCCCATGGCGATGACGTACTTTGGATCGGGCATGAGGTTGTAAAGGCGACGGACGCGGCTGGCCATCTTGTAGGTGACCGTCCCCGCCACGATCATCAGGTCGGCCTGACGCGGGGTGGCCCGGAAGGCGCCAGCACCGAACCGATCGAGGTCATACCGGCTCGCCCCGGCGGCCATCATCTCGATGGCACAGCACGCCAGCCCGAACGTCATCGGCCAAATGCTCGACTGGCGGGCCCAATTGATCGCCTGCTCAACGGTGGTGAGGACGAGGTTTTCCTCGAAACGGCCTTCGATCCAGGGCTGGGTCATGCGTGGTACTCCGCGGTGTTCTCGTGATCGTGTCGTGGTCGCCGGGATGCCGACCGGCGGGGCAATCCCCGGCGAAAAGCTCAGTTGACTCGGGCTACGGGCAGGAGGGAAGAGGCGATGAAGGATGCCCGGGAGGCTCGAGCAGCCCCCGGGGAATGGGTCGAACGATTCATGGCTCTCCGGCGGCTTCACCGCCTTCAGCCCGACCGGCCTCCGCGCCAACCGGAATGGCGAAGCGGCAGCAGTCGGCACCATCGAGACGGCAGGTCGCGAGGGAAACTCTCGCGCCGAGGAGATCTTGGAGCATCAACCGCTCAGACGCACAGATCCCGCGATCGAGTGCGGCGATTTCAGGATAGGGGCAGACGTGGCTGGTGAGGATGGCGAGTTGGCTCCCATCAGGCTCTGTGGAATACTCGACCCCACAGGTGATCTGACGCTCCCGGAACAGCCCCACCACCTGGTCGAGCCGCTCATTGAGTGTGCCGTCGGCGACCTGCTCCCCGTAGAGTTCGGCCATCGCCGAGCCGACCCGGGAGAGGAGCCCCCGCCGCACCTCGGGCGATTCCACCCGGCGGATCTCGCTCCACAGGACCACGGCCAAGTCACGGAAGTTGTCTCCTCCCGTGCGCTCGCCCTTCTCGGTGAGACCATACACGTGGGCCGGACGGCCCCGCCGCCTCGCGCCGGAAGATCCTCCATCCGCGGAGGTGACCACCACCTCGCGCGTCACGATCCCCTCGCGCATGAGCCGCTCGAGCCGCTGTCGCACTGCCGTCGCGGTCACTTGGAGGGACGACGCGAGTTCCCCCACGCCGGTCTTCCCGTTCGTCCGCAGCAGTTCGACGAGGACCGAGTCGGAGGCCCGCAGTTCCGGTCGCTTCGCGGACTGGGCCAGCGGCGCTTGGGAAGGCGACCCGGTTTCAGCCGGAAATGG
>CAJAYZ010000399.1 GCA_903949225.1 uncultured Planctomycetaceae bacterium | reverse complement strand
CGGCATGGTGGGATCTCGGGGGCTCTTTGAGGGAAAGGTCGCTTCCGCCATCATCCCTTTCCGGGTAAGCGGCGTCGATGGTTGCCCGCCTCGGCCCGGGGCCGGTATCCTGCCCGGAGCAGCCGCAGAGCAGCTTGGGCGCTCGAGTCACCCCCGTTCACCGAGGAATCTTCGATGGGCATGACACACAGATCGATTCCCGCGTCGGTTGCCACGGCCGTGATCGCGGCGGCGCTTGTCACCGGCTGCGAGCCCTCGAAGCCGAAGCCTGTCTCGTCGACGACCCCGCCGATCGAGACCCGCAAGACGATCGGGAAGACGACGCAAAACATCCTGCCGCTGGCCGACGCGCTCAAGCAGGGTGGCCAGCCCGCCGAGATGTCGATCACCGAGGGGGGCCTTGGAGCGATCAGTTCCGATGCCTACCGGACGAGCGTTGGCAAGATCGGCATCATGGCCGTCGAGCACCAGATGCAACTCGTGGAGGCCGAGCATGGGCCGAAGCCGATGGGCTACGACGAGTTCATGACGCGGGTCATCGGCAAAGGGAAGCCCGACGGGATGCAACTGCCGATGCTCCCCTACTACCAGGAATGGGCCTACGACCCGGAGACGAAGAAGCTCGTCGTCGTCGAGTTCCCCCTCAAGAAGGAACAGCGGCAGCAGGAGACGACCGGGGCTTCAGGGCTGTGATCGCGCTGGCGTGGTTTGTTTGGTAGGGGCTGTGGGTTTGTGGGCTTCTGACAGCGCCCTGTGGCAGCTTCGGAGTCGCCCGTATCCCGTCGCCGGACGTTCGCGTCGGCCATCCATGGCCGCCGCTCTCTCCGCGCCGCTTTCGCTTTCGCCCTCCGGGCTTCGCTTACCGGCGAGGCCGGCTCTCGGAACACGGGCGACCCCTCGCCAGTGAGTCGGTAGTGGTGTGAGAGAGCGGGGCTTGGTGTCCTCCGCGTTCCCTTGAAAAACAAAGCGGCGGTGGCCTTCACGAGGAAAGCCACCGCCGCTGTTGGTCACTGCGAGAGTCGTCGGTCAGACGCGGGCGATCTCAAAACCCTTCCGCGGCGTCCGGGCGGCAAACGATGCGGCCTGTTCGTCGCCGATGATTTTTTCCGCGGCCGGATCCCACTTGATCGTTCGGCCGAGGCGGCCGGCGATGCTCGCCAGATGGCAGGTGTTCATCGCCACGACGTGGCTGTAGACGTCGGAGACAGGCAGGCCCCCTTCGCGGATGCAGCGGTAGAAGTTCTGCTTGTGCCCCTCGAAGGGCTTCCCCTTGTAGAGCTTCTGGACGTCGGCATCGGTGAACTGGTCCTTGTCCCAGTTCTCCTCGATCGGCTTGCCAGTGCACTTCTCGCGGTTGACGAACATCCGCCCCTTTTCCCCCTCGAAGAGGACGCCGTTGTCGGAGCGGCTGTCGATCACCATCTCGACGCCTGACGGGAACTTGCAGACCACGGCGAAGTCGTGGGCCGTGTTGTAGCAATCGTCGACGGTCGTATAGCCGTCCTTGTAGGGGACGGGGTGCTTGACGTCGGTGCCGTCGATGCTCGTCGGCCCCTTCCCCTTCGAGTCTTCCTGAAGGGCCCACTGGGCGATGTCGACATGGTGCGCACCCCAGTCGGTGAACTTGCCGCCGGAATACTCATACCACCAGCGAAACTCGTAGTGGCAGCGCTTCTCGCGGAAGGGAACTGCTGTCGCCTGCCCCTGCCACATGTCCCAGTCGAGTTCCTTCGGCACGTCGGCGACCGGGAACGGCCCGCCGGTCGGGGCGCCGTTGATGCCGACGGTGACCTTCTTGATCGGCCCGAGGAGCCCCTTGTGGACCATGTTCACGGCCCTGAGAAACTGATCCTTTTGGCTTCGCTGCTGGGTGCCGATGAAGAACACCTGCTTGGGGAACTTCTCGGCGGCGTTGCGGCAGAGTTGGTTTTCCTCGAGCGTCAGCGACAGCGGCTTCTGGCAGAAGACGTGCTTGCCCGCCTGGAGGGCCTCGATGGCGATCTTTACATGCCAGTGGTCGGTGGTGACGATGCTGACGACGTCGATGTCCTTGCGGTCGAGGACCTTCCGGTAGTCGCGGTAGGCATCGGCTTTTCCCTTGCCGATCATGCCATCCTCGCGGGCCCGTGAAGAGTGGCGATCGTCGACGTCGCAGACGGCGAGGATGTCGCCGAAGCCGGCATGTTGGTGGGCGTCGCCTGTGCCCATGGAGCCTGTGCCGATGCAGCCGATCCGCGGCCGGTCGTTGGCCGCCGCGTTGGCGAACGCCTTCGAGGTCCAGGCGAAGGCGGGGACGAAGCCCCCCGCGACCGCCGCGGCGCCTACGCCTGACGAACCGAGAAACTGACGGCGCGAGGCGCCTGCTTGGCCAGACATGGAAACGATTCTCCCCTGGAACGATTGAAGGAATGAGGAAAAACAATGTTCCCCCCGGGCAGAAGTCTACCGCCACGCCCGCCAGCCCGCCAATTCCAGTCCGCTTCCCGTTTGAGCCGCAATCGCCTCCGCTGGCCGCCCTCCTGCGATGGTCGCCCACCTCGCGAGAGACGCGCTGACGGCCTGGCTGTCGCCCCTCTATGCTGCAGGGCCCGTTGCAGGCGTTCAAGAGATCGAGGAGCCGGTGATGCCCGGCTCGATGTACGCCCGCGACCGGAGGCAGTACGAGGCGGCGGAGGCCGTAATCGCGATGGAACCAGGGAAGGCGATCCGAGCGATCCGCGGGCACCTGCCCGATGGCACGGCCGACTACGTGGCCGAGTTGCTTCGTGGCGAGCATCTCGGCGGCGCGGCGGTCGAGGTGCGCTCGGTGCGGGCGCGGCGCTCGAAGCTCGGTGACCATCGGGCGCCGGTCCGTGGACGCACGATCCATCGGATCACCGTCAACGACGATCTCAATCCCTACGCATTTCTGACGACGCTCCTCCACGAGATCGCCCATGCGGTCACCTGGGAGAAACATGTCCGCACAAGAAAGCCCTTCTCGCGGCGCGTCCTCCCTCATGGGGCCCAGTGGAAGAGCGAGTTTGGCAGGATCCTCGCGCCGGTCGTCGATCAGGGAGCACTCCCGGAAGATGTCTCGGGGGCGCTGGCCCGCTATCTTCGCGATCCCGCGGCGGCCACCTGCAGCGACCGCGGGTTACTTGTGGCGCTGGCCCGTTACGACGCCCCCGATCCGGCCCGGAAGCTCGTCGAGGAGGTGGCCGTCGGGGCCGCCTTTCGCGTCGAGGGGGGAAGGATGTTCTTGAAGGGGCCGAAGCTCCGCAGCCGCTTCCGTTGCTACGACGCCAAGACCGGCGTCGAATACCGCATCCACCCGCTCTGCCGGGTGACGCTCTGCGAAGCGGCGCCGCCCGGCGAGCGGTGAACCATGACGAGGTAGCGGCCGCCGTCCTTCGCCTGAGGCGGGGATAGTAGATCCGCTCGCGAGCGTTTCAGTCCCGTCCGATCGAGGGTCGATGGCCCCGTCGACACGGCTCACAGGTTGCGCTTTCTGCTGCGGTCATTGCGCAAAGTGTAGGGGGGAGGTTCCCTTCACCGGCAGGAACAGCGGTGCGTTTTGCGGAT
>CAJAYZ010000398.1 GCA_903949225.1 uncultured Planctomycetaceae bacterium | reverse complement strand
TCCTGGAAGCAGGGGGGAGCGAACTTGCCGCTGGTCCTCGAGAAGGTGGCCGCCGGCGTGGCCGCAGCGCTTCCGCTGGAGCAACGGCGGCCGCAGACCCCCAAGCCCCCTTTCCCGTATGACGTCCGTGAGGCCGCCTTCCGGAATACGGTCGACGGCGTCGATCTCGCCGGCACGCTCACGCTCCCTCAAGGGGCCGGGCCGTGGCCGGCCGTGGTGCTCGTCTCCGGCTCCGGTCAACAGGACCGCGACGAGACGCTCATGGATCACAAGCCTTTCCTCGTCCTCGCCGATGCCCTGTCGCGCGCCGGGATTGCCGTCCTCCGTTACGACGATCGCGGCGTCGGCGGCTCGGGCGGCGATCCGACGAAGGCGACGAGCGTCGACTTCGCACGGGATGCCGAAGCGGCGATCGAGTGGCTGAAAGAACGCCCCGACATCGATCCGGCGCGGATCGGCGTCGTCGGCCACAGCGAAGGGGGATTGATCGCGGCGCTACTCGCTGCGCGGCGCACCGATCTCGCCGGCATCGTCATGCTCGCCGGGACGGGGGTCGACGGCGGGCGGATCCTCGTCTCGCAGGGGGAACTCGTGCTCAAGTCGGAAGGCCTCGGCGACGCCGATCAGATCCGGCGTTCGCGGATCATGCAGGAGGCGATGATCGACGCCGTGCGCGGCTCCGACGACGCCTCCGATCCGGCGGCGCTGGCCGCCCAGGCCGGCGCGCGGATCCGAGCCGACCTCGGCGACGAAACGGAGAAGGCCGACGAGGCCGCCAAGGCCCAACTCGACGCAGCGGTCGCCGACGGCCTCCGCCGCCTCACGGCGCCGTGGTTCCGGTTTTTCATCGGCCACGATCCCGCCACGGCGCTGGCCAAGGTCTCCTGCCCGGTCCTCGCGATCATCGGCGAGAAGGATGTGCAGGTTGATCCGGCCCTCAACCTCCCGGCCATCCGCCAGGCGCTCGCGGCCGGCGGGAACACCGACGCTACCGTCGAGGAACTCCCCGGCTTGAACCACCTCTTTCAGACCTGCACGACCGGCGCCGTGAGCGAATACGACCGGATCGAGGAGACCCTCGCGCCGGTGGCCATCGCCACCGTCCGCGACTGGCTCGTGAAGCGCCTCGGATCGAAGTGACGCCCCGTCACTTTTGGCGTATCAGTCGAACAGACCTGAAAGCGGCCCGCCCCGGGCAGCGAGGGTATCGACGCGGGCCGAGACGGTCGGATCTTCTTCCACTGGCGGGGCATGGTGGGGCTTGAGCCGGGCATCGATGACCAGTGGGCCGGTGCAGCCCCAGTGCTTCTGACGGATCGTGGCACCGACACCGTGGACATCAGCGGCCGGATTTGACCGGGTGAATGTCGTCCAGAGGAGATTGTCGAGCGAGGCCGCGGTGAAGGAGGCATCGTCGACGACGACGATCAACGGCCAGGCTTCGAGCCCCGTCGCTCCCCCGAGCGCTCCACAGAGCCGCTCGATGTCGGTGCTCCAGGACGCGGAGGCCGCCCCCTGCCAGATGGCCGCGTCGTCACCGGCGTTGAGCCGGGAACGGGGCTCGATAGGCGGCCCCTCGATAGCGAGGATGCCAGGGCGGCAGACGCGCGGATTGGCGAAGC
>CAJAYZ010000397.1 GCA_903949225.1 uncultured Planctomycetaceae bacterium | reverse complement strand
GGCGATCCGCTCCTCCCCTTCGACCTGCGGGCTGTCCTCACCGAGCGTGGCCGTGAGGCTCTCGCGCGGAGACTCGAGCGCGGCGGCGAGGAACAAAGCCGGATCGGCGAGCCCCTCGACGCCAGGGGAGGTGACGACAACGACCCCGACGCGGCGCTCGACATTGAGGACGAAGAACATCGAATCATCGAACGGGAAGGCATCGGCGGGGAGGTCGAGCCGGGCCTTGATGACTCCGGCCCGCGCCGGCACCACCGACAGCGGGACGCTCACCACCTGGCCGGGCGGAATCGTCACCGACGTCTGCGTGACGAGCTCGTCGTCGACCGTCACGCTCAAGGGCACCTCGATCGCCGCGCCATCCGCGGTCGAGCCGTTGCCGGCGGCCTCGATCCGCGCTGTCAGCTCCACCGGCAAGCCCACGACGGGGCGCTGCGGCCGGGGCGGATCCCCGAGCAGCGCCACGTTCGCCGGTGACTGCATGGCGCCGATGTCAACGAGGACGAGCTGAACGTCGTCGGGCACCTGCTTGGCGATGGGGCTGTCGCGGAGCCGATCCCAGCTGCGGCGTTGGCCGTCGGAGACGATCCACAGGCTGCGCGGGCCCCGGGCCGGCGACGCCAGCGCCTCGCCGACGGCGGCGGCCAGATCGGCGGCGCCGGGATCGGGCTCGAGGCTGTCGAGTTCGGAAAGCAGTCGCTTCCCGTCGCCAAGCACGGCGCGATGGAGGACGCGCGGCTCCATCCCGGCCCGAACGACCGTGACGAAATCAGCAGCGCCGAGCCGGCCGATGGCGGCGCGGACGGCCTCGCGGGCCCGATGGAGGGCGGAGCTCCCCTCGCTCACCAGCCCCGTGCTCATCCCGGCATCGACGACAAACACGACATCCTTCACCCCGCTGCCGAAGAGCGTCGAGAAGCGCTGCACGACCGGCCGCGACAGCGCCCCGACGACGAGGAGCACGACGGCAGTGCGGAGCAGGAGGAGGAGCCATTCGATGAGCTTGATCCGGCTCCGCTCCTGGACATACCCCTCCATGAGGAAGCGGAACGTCGGCAGCTCCACCTCCCGCAACCGGTTGAGGTTGAGGAGGTGGAGGATCACCGGCAGGAGCGCCAGCGGCAGGAACCAGAGGAGGAGAGGGTTGAGCATGGTCGGTCGCCTCCGCCACGGGGGCGGGGAGGTGGCTTCTCGGTCGGCGGATCAGCCGGTCTGGCGGGCGCGGCGGGCGAGGTAGCCCGAGAGCATCTCGGCGTAAGGATGGTCGGTGAGGGCCAGTTCGTAGCCGATCGAGCGCTCGAGGCAGGCCGATCGCACCCCGCCGAGAAACTTCTCGAAGCGTTCGAGGTAGGCCGCGCGGACGGTGCGCGGATTGGTGACGACGCGTCCCTGCCCTTCGATGTCCTTGAAGCGAGTGATCTTCGTCCAGGGGAAATCCCGCTCCGCTGGATCGACGACATGAAACACGACGAGGTCGTGCCGACGCGACTTGAGGAGCGAGAGGCCGGTGGCGAGGCCGGCGGGATCGTCGAGGAGATCGCTGATTAGGATCACGATCCCGCGCCTGGGGATCCGCCCGGCGAGGGCTTGGAGCACCGGTCCGATCCGCGTGTCGTCCCCCGGCGTCGCCTGGGCAAGCGCCGTAAGGATGTGGCGGAAGTGGTTGGCCATCGACCGCGGCGGGATGTAGCTCCGCACCTCGCCGTCAAACGTTGCCAGCCCCGCGGCGTCATTCTGACGGAGGGCGAGGTGGCCGAGCGCCGCGGCGAGAAACCGGCCGTACTCGAGCTTCGTGATCCCACCACCGCCGGAAAACTCCATCGACCGGCTCGTGTCGAGAAGGATCGTGACCCGGGTGTTCGTCTGCTCCTCGAAGAGCTTGACGTAATACTTGTCGGTCTTGGCGACGAGTTTCCAGTCGATCGAGCGGATCTCGTCGGAGGGGGTGTAAGGGCGGTGATCGGCGTATTCGACGCTCGACCCGAAGAACGGGCTGGGATGGAG
>CAJAYZ010000396.1 GCA_903949225.1 uncultured Planctomycetaceae bacterium | reverse complement strand
GGCATTCTCGGCGATGGAGGTGGCTGACAGGGCGATGTCGGTTGGGGCTTCGTTGACGTTCGTCACGGTGATCGTGAACGTCTTCTCGGTGAACAGGCCGCCTTGGTCGGTGCTGCGGACCCGGACCGAGTAGGAGTTTCTGGTCTCGAAATCGAGGCTCGCAGTAGACCGTATTTGGCTACCTGAGATGTTGAACGCGGCGTTGTCAGTCGCGCCGGTGCCGGAGACGAGGGTGTAGGTGAACGTGTTGCTGCTATCGGGATCGGTGGAGGAGAGCGTGCCGACGACGGCATTGACGCCGGCATTCTCGGCGATGGAGGTGGCTGACAGGGCGATGTCGGTCGGGGCTTCGTTGACGTTCGTCACGTTGATCGTGAAGACCTTGTCGACGGAGAGGCCACTCTGGTCAGAGGAGCGGACGCGGATCGAATACGAGTTCTTGGTCTCGAAGTTCAGGCTGGCCGTGGCCCGCAGTTGGTTGCCGGAGATGTTGAACGCGGCGTTGTCGGTCGCGCCGGTGCCGGAGACGAGGGCGTAGGTGAATGTGTTCCCGGTATCGGGATCGGTGGAGGAGAGCGTGCCGACGACCGCGTTGGCCCCGGCATTCTCGGCGATGGAGGTGGCTGACAGGGCGATGTCGGTCGGGGCTTCGTTGACGTTCGTCACCGAGATCGTGAACTGTTTTTCGTACCACAGCCCGCCGGCGTCGGTCGCGCGAACCCGTACGGAGACGGAAGGCGTGGCCTCGAAGTCGAGGCCTGAGGCGGTCGTGAGTTGGTTGCCCAAAATCGTGAACGAGGCGTTGTCGGTCGCGCCGACGCCGCTGACGAGCGAGTAGGTGAAGCTGTCGCCCGAGTCCACGTCGGTCGCGAGGAGCGTGCCGACGACCGTGCCGACGGCGGCGTTCTCGGCCACGGAACTACCCAAGAGACTGATGTTGGTCGGCGTCTCGTTGTCGTTGGTCACCGAGATCGTCAGCTGTTTTTCAAAAGTCAGTCCGCCGGTGTCGGTCGTGCGGATGCGGATCGAGTAGGAAGGCTTTGTCTCGAAGTCAAAGCTGGCGGCGGTCTTGAGCTGACCGTCAGAAATCGTGAACAGGGCATTGTCGGTCGCGCCGGTGCCGCTCACGAGCGCGTAGGTGAACTCGTCGCCCTCATTGATGTCGGTCGTGAACAGCGCGCCGACGACGGTGCCGGCTGCGGCGTTTTCCGCCACGGAACTGCCCACAAGGCCGAGGTCGGTTGGCGGCTCATTGGTGTCGATGATGGCGCTGGTGGCGGCGCTCTCCTTCGACTCGAGCGTGCCGCGTTGGTCGGTCTGCGATATGACCACGCTTACCAACGTGTCGGCATCAGCGCGGACGAGCTTGTAATCGATCTCCGTTGCCCCACTGATCGGCTGACCATTGCGGAGCCATTGGTAAGACAAGAGGCCGATGCCGTCGCCATCGGCGAGCGTGTGCCTGGCCGAGAGCGTGTCGCGCACCGACGCACTCGTCGCGCCGCGGATCGGGTCTGTCTTATTGACGATCGTCACGCCGCCCGTCATCGGGTCGTTGCGGTTGATGATCGCGTTGGTCTGGCTGCTCCAGTCCGACGTCTCCTCGTAGCCGGCCGCGTCCCGCATGGTCACCTGGACGGAGATCCGTCTCCCGACGTCGTCGGGGCCAACCGTGTAGGTTGACGAGAGGCTCCTAAAGAAGCCGTATTCGTTCGTCCAGGTGTAGTACAGGGTTCCCATGCCGTTGCCATCGGTGAGGGTGTTGCTCACCGAGAGCACGTCCCCCTCTGCCGCAGCGGTGATGCCTCGGTCGGCGCTGGTGCTATTGGACAACGTCAGCGTGCCCGTCATCGGCAGATTGAACGGAGTAACGGTCAACCGAACGTTATCAATGCCCGTTTGATAAAACTTCGCTGTATACTTGACCCAGAGATGCTTTCCTGCATCCGCTGACGTGGCGTCGTACGACAGGTTTACACGGTAGCCGGCGTAGTAGTCAGAGTAGCTATCGGCCTGCGTGTAGATCGTGCCGCCATTGAGCCTGCTCTCGAGGCTCGCCGTCACAGCGGCGTATGGGCCCTTCACATCTGCTACCACCCTGTACCGCTTACCCGCCTCCATCACGCCCAGATCCTGCGCCACCGCGCCGTAGCTATTGAGCATCATGTAGGCTGAGCCGTCGTTTCGTACTCCCGTGTAGACTCCATTCGTATCCGGTCCTCGCGCATCCGGAACAACGTCCCAGTAGGTCGCGGCCCAGTTTTGGTTAAAGCTGCTGAATTCCCAGTTCAGCACCGTGGAGGCGACGTTGCTGCTGATCGCACTCGTCGTCTGGCTCACTGCCTCCTCGACCGCACCTCCTCCGTCGGTCTGGGTGACACGCACGCTCAGCCCAAACCCGACGTCGTCGTCAGCGGGCGTGTAGGTCGAGGCAGTCGCGCCGTTGATGGCCTGATTGCCCCGGAACCATTGATAGCTCAGCGGCCCCAGGACATCGGCATCGGCCAGCGTGTCGATTGCGGAGAGCATGTCGCCTACCCGCGGAACGGTCGTGCCGCGGCCGGCATTCGTGGCATTCGAGATCGTCACATCGCCGGTCATCAGGGCGGTGGTTACCGCGATCGTGAACTGCTTCTCGGTGAACAGCCCGCCGGCGTCGGTCGTGCGGATACGGATGGAGACGGAGTTTTCCGCCACCGCAGCGAAGCTGGCGGCGGTCTGGAGCGAATTGCCGACGATCGCAAACAGACTATTGTCGGTGGAGCCGTCGCCTCCGACGAGTGAGTACGTGAACGTGTCGCCCGCATCCACATCGCTCGTGGTGAGCGTGCCGATGGCGGTGCCCACGACATCGCTCCGAAGCACCGGTCGACGGGAGAGGCTGACATCGACCGGCATCTCGTTGACATTCGACACCGAGATCGTTAGCTGTTTCTCAAACGCGGCACCGCCGGCGTCGGCCGCGCGGACCCGGACGGAATAGGAAGCTCGTGTCTCGAAGTCGAAGCTGGCGGCGGTCTTGAGTTGGCTGCCCAGAATCGTGAACAGGGCGTTATCGTCGGCTCCGCTGCCGCTCACAAGCGTGAAGGCGACCGCATCGGTCATGTCGGTCGCGGAAAGTGTGCCGACGACCGTGCCCACGGCGGCGTCTTCGGCGACCGATCGGCTCGAGAGGCTGATGGTGTCGAGGACCGCGTTGGTCGCGTTGCTCTGCTTCGCCTCGAACGTGCCATAACTGTCCGCTTGATACACGTTCACGCTGATGACCGCACCGACATCGTCCGCACTGAGCGTGTAGTCGGCGGCGTTCGCCGCCGGGAAGCCGACACCGTTGCGCAACCATTGGTAGTTGAGGGCCCCAATGCCGTCGGCATCGGCCAGGCTGGCGGTTGCCCGCAGCGTGTCGCCCAATTTCGCCTGCGTCGTGCCTCGGCTGCCGCTCGTGGCGTTGGAGAGCGTCACCGAGCCCGTCATCTCACTGTTGGGCCGCGGGAGGATGGCGGTGGTCGTACCGCTTGGGATCTCATCAAACCGCTGGTACTGCCGAGCCAACACGTCGATGACACTGCCGATGTCCCACGGCTTGAGCGTGTAGGTCTTCGTGGTCACGTCGATGATGGCGCCGTTACGGCGCCACCGGTACTGCACCGGATTCCAATTTGGGTCAAATTGTTCGGGATCGACGGAGGCGGAGAGCGTGTCGTAGGCCTGGGCCGAGGCCACCCCTCGGTCGGCGCTCGTAAGATTGGCTATCCCTACCGGCGTTGTCGCGATCGTGAACTGCTTGTCATACGAGAGCCCGCCGGCGTCGGTCACGCGGACGCGGATCGCGTAAGACCCCTTACCGAGGTTGACATCGGCCTTGAGCACGCTGCCGACAATCGCGAACGAGCCGTTATCGGTCGAGCCGGTGCCGCTCACCAGCGTGTAGGTGAACGAGTCGACAGGATTCGGATCGGTCGTGGAAAACCCGCCAACGATCGTGCCGGCAGCGGCATACCACTGCGGCCGGGTGTTTGAGAGGGCGATGTCGGTCGCCGCCTCGTTGAGCTCGAGGATCGTGCTCGTGGGGCTGCTCGTCTTTGACTCGAGCGCCCCGTACAAGTCGGTCTGCGACACGGTCACGCTGATCGCCGCGCCCACATCCGCCCGGCCAAGCGTGTAGCCGCTAGTCGTCGCCCCATCGATCGGCTGCCCATTGCGGAGCCAGACGTAGGACAGGGCACCCAGACCGTCGAGGTCGACCAGCGTGTTGCCGGCCGAGAGCGTATCGCCCCGACGCGCCGTCGCGGTGCCCCGGCCCGCATCGGTCGTGTTGCCGATCGTCACCGCCCCCGTCATCGGGTCGTTGATGTTCGTGATCGCGCCGGTTTTGCTCGACTCGATCGATTCGAGGAACCCGGCAAAATACCCCGACTGACTCACGCCCGAATAAACGCCCGCGGCGCCGTCATACATCGACACCCGAGCGCTGACGAGCTTGCCGACGTCTGCCTGGCCGAGGGTGTAGGTGGAGGAGGTCTCGCCGGCGATCGCCTGATCGTTCCGGAGCCACTGATACAGGAGCGTTCCCATCCCATTGCCGTCGGCGAGATCGCTGCTGACCGACAGCGTGTCTCCCTGCTGTGCAGACTGCGTGCCGCGGTTCCCGCTGGTGGTGTTGGACAACGTCACCGCGCCCGTCATCGCCAAGTTGACCGGATCGATCAACAACCGCACGTTGTCGACGCCCTGACCGGTCGTACCCTTCGCCGCGTATTTGATCCAGAGAGGCTTTCCCGCATCCGCCAGAGTGGCGCTGTACGACACGCGAGACTGCTCAGTTGAAGTCATGCTGCCATCGGGGAGCG
>CAJAYZ010000395.1 GCA_903949225.1 uncultured Planctomycetaceae bacterium | reverse complement strand
CCGAGTCCTTGGCGAGCCCCTCGGCCGTCATGGCATCCCCCTGCCGGTAGGTGGCGGAGAGGACGATGAAACGGTGGAGATTTTTGAGCGACCAGCCGTGCGCGACAAGCTCCGCAGCGAGCCAGTCGAGCAGTTCCGGATGGCTCGGGGAGGCGCCCGATCGGCCGAAGTCGCTCGATGTCTCGACAAGGCCGGTGCCGAAGTGCCACTGCCACACCCGATTGGCGATCACGCGGGCGGCGAGCGGATTGGCCGGGTGGACGATCCAGTCGGCAAGCGCCATCCGCCGGGCCTGCTCGGGGGCATCGGTGGGGAGGGCAAGTGGAGGAAGCCGGTCATCGAAGGCCAGCGGCGAGCGCGGGCCGACTTCATCGCCAGGCTGTTCGGGATCGCCGCGGTGGAGCACACGCGCGGGCTCAGGGGCAGAGAAGCGCCCGGCGAACACGGTTAGCCCCCGGTCGAGCTCGGCGATCCGCGCGGTGAGCCTGGCCTTCTCGGCGTCGATTCCGGCAAGCGCCAAGCGATCCTCTTCCGTGAGCCCGTCGGCGGAGGCAGAGCCGGCAGCGGGGGCCGGCGCGGCGGCGTCAAAGGGCTCGCGGTCAGACGCATCGGCCACCTGCTCGAGGGGCGCGTCGGCGCCGTCGGCCAGCTCGATCCGGTATTGGATGGCCGTTCGATCAGCGTAGACGCCCTTGCGGTCGCGGGCCCAGACGATCCGGTCGACGGTCGCCTGAGTGGCAAACGTGATCTCCACCCAGCCGCCGCCGGTCATGTTTGACATCCAGCTTCGCTCGTTCCCCTCGAGGCCGTCGTGGACGAAGGGGAGCTCGTGGCGACCGGGAGCGACGTTGTCCCCTGAGGAAATGACGGTGGCCCCGGCGGAGGCGAGGGCGACGTTGCGGCCGAGCGTGTCGAAGACCTCGAGCTCGTCGATGCAGGGCTCGAGGCTGTTGGTGGCGAGGATCGTAAACCGGACACGCGTGGCCCGGCGGGGAACGATCCGATCGACGTTGAGCCGGGGCGACACGGCCTGACGCGGCGATCCGTTGCCCACAAGGGGCGCCCGCGCCGTCCGCGCTGCGTCGAGCGCCGCAAGCGCCGAGCGGTGGCTGGCGATCTCGGTGCGGCGGGCGTCGGCCTCGGCGGAGCGGAGCTCACGGTCTTCGTAGGTGACGCCTGTGAACACCGCCTGGAGGGCGTGGTAATCACGGAGCGAGAGCGGGTCGAACTTGTGGTCGTGGCAGCGGGCGCAGCCGATCGAGAGGCCAAGGAAACTCTCGCCGGTGTTGATGAGGATGTCGTTGAGGGCATCCTGCCGGGCGAGCCGCTTCGAGGCGTCGTCGGCGCCGATCTGGCCGGGGAGGAGGACGGCGGCGGTGACGAGGAAACCGGTGGCGGCGTCGTCCCGGTCGGCGTCGCCGGCGAGCTGACGGCGAACGAACGTGTCGTAGGGCATGTCGGCGTTGAAGGCCGCCACGACCCAGTCACGGTAGGGCCAGGCGTTGGCCCGCTCGGTGTTGACCTCGTAGCCGTGGGTGTCGGCGTAGCGGACGACGTCGAGCCAGTGCTGGGCCATCCGCTCGCCGTGGCTTGACGAGGCGAGGAGCCGATCGACAACGCGCTCGTGGGCGCCGGGCGCCTCGTCAGCCAAGAAGGCGTCGATCTCCTCTGGTGTCGGCGGGAGGCCAGTCAGATCGAGCGTCACGCGCCTGAGCCACTGGCCGCGATCGGCTTCAGGCGTTGGAGTAAGGCCCTCGGCCTCGAGCCGGGCGAGGATGAAGCGGTCGAGGTCGTGTCGCGGCCAGCGCTCGTCACGCACGGCCGGAGGAGCGGGGCGGACGACGCCGCGGAAGGCCCAGTGATCGCGCCGGTCGACGAGGCTTGCCCGGTCGACCCCTTCGGGCCACAGCGCTCCGGCGTCGATCCAGGCCGCGAGCAGCGCCACTTCGTCCGGGGAAAGCCGCGGCACGTTCGCATCGGCCGGCGGCATCTGCATCTCCGGCTCATCGCCGCGCGCGAAGCGCACAAGCACGCTCTCCGCCGCCTTCCCCGGCACGATCGCCGCGCCATGGCCGTCGCCGCCGCGAAAGGCCTCGGCGCGGACGTCGAGCCGCAGCCCGCTCTTCGCCTCCTCGCCCGAGTGGCAGCCGGCGCAGGAGCGGTCGAGGAGGGGGCGGATGTCGCGGACGAAGTCGGGGGTGTCGGCGCCAAGGGCCAGCGACGGCGCCGCGAACAAGATCGCGGCGGCCGCTGCGATGGCGCTGACACTTTGGCGTGGGGGAGGGGATGGCACGGGCAGAAATCCCTTCGCTTGGAGAGGTCAGCGACGCCGGGCTGGGCGGCAGCCGAGCTTGTCGAGGATTGCCTCGGTGGCGTCGTGGGCTTCGGCGACCCACTCGACGATTTTTTCAGGCTCTGGCGAAAACTCGAGCTCGATGCTCACCGTGCCGTCGTAGCCGGTGTCGCGGATCGCCGCTAAAAAATCGGCAATCGGCGTCACGCCGCGGCCGGGAGGAAGATCCCCATGCACCTTCCCGTCGCAGTCGCTGACATGGACATGCTCGATCCGGCCGGCGAGCCTCGCCACCTCGGCCGGCTTGGTGTGGACGAGATCGAGGTGGGAGATGTCGCAGTTGGCCATCACTGTCTCCGGGAGGCCGACGTCGTCGAGAAAGCGGAGCATCGTGTCGATCGAGTTGACGAGCGACAGCTTGAAGGGCTCGAGCTCGATGGCGATCCGCAGGCCCCGGTCGGCGGCGTAGGCTCCGAGCTGGCGGACGGCGTCGACGCCGAGCCTCCACTGCTCGGCCGGCGGGATCACCTCCTGCTGCCAGACATATTCCCCGAGGACGAGGAGCAGATTGCGGCAGCCGTAGTCGGCGGCGAGATCGAGGTGGGCCCGGCAGCGGTCGAGGTGGAAGCGGCGCACCGGGGGGCTGAAGTCGATGAGGCCGAGCGCGACGCAGCACAGGCTCGTGATCGGCAGATCGAGTTCGCGGCAGGTGTCGGCGATCAGTCGGCGCTCGGCCGCGGTCATGTCGAGCGGGTCGGCGAGGAGATCGACCGAGTCGAAGCCGAGCCGCTTCGTTTGCTCGAGGCCGTAGCGCGTGCCCTTGCCGGCCTGGGCAAAGGCCGAGTTGATCAGTCCGAGACGCAAGGGAGATCTCCCGCTGGGAAAGGGAATGGCGATCGCAGCCCCGCGGGCCCCCGCGAGTCGTGGAAAACCCCGCTGGCACCCGTTTTCGACCCCTTGATAGAGTATCACGCCGTGGGGGGCTGATTGGAGGTCGATCGGACGCTCGGGCGTCGGGGTCGGCTGGTCCCCGCGAAACCGTTCCACCGACCGTTCCCAGTCTACGAGGCTCGCCATGCGTTCCCCCCGTCGTGCCCCCCTTTCCCGCCGTTCGCTCCTTAAAGGCGGCCTGTCCGCCGGCATCGCCGTGGGGATGTCGGCCGCGTCGTGGTCGCGGGCCTACGGGGCCAATGAAAAAGTCCGGATCGCCTCGATCGGCTGCGGCGGCAAGGGATGGAGCGATCTGCTCGACACCGCCGCGTCGGAATGGGCCCAGGTGACGGCGCTGTGCGACATCGACGACTCGATGCCCCACCTGGGGCAGGCGGCTGAAAAGTTTCCCGAAGCGGAGCGGTTGACCGATTGGCGGCGGCTCCTCGACAAGCCGCAGCTTTTCGATGCCGTGATCGTTTCCACCCCCGATCACATGCATGCCAGCCCCAGCCTGGCGGCGATGCATCTCGGCAAGCATGTCCAGTGCCAGAAGCCGCTCACGCACACCGTCTTCGAGGCCCGGCAGATGCGCGAGGCGGCCGAGCGCTTCAAGGTCGTGACGCAGATGGGGAATCAGATCCAGTCGCATCCCGCCTACCGGACGGCCGTCAAGCTCGTCCATGACGGCGCGATCGGGAAGGTGAAGGAAGTTCACGCCTGGCAGCCTGGAGCGATGGGCTGGCGGAAAGTCGACGATCGCCCCGAAGGCACCGCCGACGTCCCCCCGACGGTCCACTGGGACGAGTGGCTCGGCGTCGCCCCCTCGCGTCCCTATCTCCCCGAGATCTACCACCCCTTCAACTGGCGCGCCTGGCAGGATTTCTCCAACGGCCAGCTCGGCGACTTCGGCTGCCACATCCTCGATCCGGTCTTCATGGCCCTCGAGCTCACCGCGCCGCGGACGGTGCGGGCCTCGTCCCCGGGAGTCAATCGCGAAGTGTGGGCGCTCAAGTCACTGGTCAGCTGGGAGTTTCCCGGCACGAAGCGGACGGCAGGCCCGACGGTGAATGTCCACTGGTATGACGGCGAGGGGCATGTGCCGACGCACGAGCGCCTCTCGCTCGCCGCCGATGTCGTCCTCCCCGGCAGTGGCTCGGCGATCATCGGCACGGAAGGAACGCTCCTTGTGCCGCATGTCGAGATGCCGCGGCTCGCCCCGACGGAGAAGTTTGCGAGCTTCGAGATCCCGGTCCAAGATGCGCGCAATCACTACACCTCCTGGATCGACGCCATCCGTGGCACCGACCAGACGACGAGCCACTTCGGCTATTCGGCGCCGCTCACGGAAACGGTCCTCCTGGGAACGATCGCGATCCGCCATCCCGACACGCTCCTGACGTGGAACGCCCCCGGCTTCGTTCTCTCCGGCGTGCCCCACGCGGCCGAGCTCCTCACCAAGCCCTACCGCGGCGGCTGGATGCCGGCTTGGGTGTGAGAGAGGCTGGGGAGTCGTCGCCTTTTCTGGCTCCCGACCAAGTGGCGAGCGAAAGCGACGTGCTGCCACGTGGCGGCTGAGACGACGGCACCGTTACTCGCCGACGACAGCGGCGATCTTGCCCACCAAGGCCGGATGAAATCGCACGCCCGCCTTTCGCATGGCGTCGGTGGCGGTGGTGAATGACGCGAGCAACCCCGCCGTCTTGGCCTTGGCCAGGATGCCAAGTGTCCCTGTGATCTGCAGACCGAGCTGGGCTGCCGCCTGCCGGCCGATTCGTTCGTCGATGATCACGAGGCCCGCGCGGTGTGTGAGGGCAATGGCGATCGTGTCACGCTCTCCTCGATCAAGATCCCGCAGTGTCGGCCAATCGTTCGAAGGAGCGGCCTCGAT
>CAJAYZ010000394.1 GCA_903949225.1 uncultured Planctomycetaceae bacterium | reverse complement strand
TCGGACTGCAACGGATGGCGCGGCGCAACGCCCTCGTGCGGCGGCTTCCGAGTGTGGAAACGCTCGGGTCCGTGACGGTCATCTGCTCCGACAAGACCGGCACGCTGACCCGCAACGAGATGACGGTGCGCGACGTTATCACCGCCGAGCGGTACTATGCCGTGAGCGGCGTGGGCTACGAACCACGCGGCGAGTTTCATGCCGACGACGGGGGCGATCCGGCCGCTGATCCGGATCTCCACCGGCTCCTCGAGATCGCAGCCCGCTGCACGACGGCCACGGTCACGCCCGCCGCGGACGGCACCTGGCGGGTGGTGGGCGATCCGACCGAGGGGGGCCTGATCGTGGCCGCGATCAAGGCGGGCGTCGCCGATCACAGGACGGCAACGCCAACGTTGTTCGAAATCCCCTTCGACTCCGTTCGCAAGCGCATGAGCGTGGTCTTGCCGGCGGGTGATGGCGGCCGGTTGCTCGCCACGAAGGGCGCGCCCGAGGCGGTGCTGCCGTGCTGCGCGGCGGAGCAGTGCGGGGGAGTGGTTGTGCCGCTCACCGATGAGCGCCGCCGTGAGATCACCCACGCTGCCGGCGAGCTTGCCGGCCGGGCGATGCGGGTGCTGTCGTTTGCCTGGCGGGCCATGCCACACGCCGAGCCCCTCGGCGGTCATCCCGCCGGGATCGAGCGGGAGCTCGTGTTTGTCGGGCTTGTCGGCATGATCGATCCGCCGCGGGAGGAGGCGAAGGCGGCGATCGGACGGTGCCGCACGGCCGGCATCCGGCCGGTGATGATCACCGGTGACCATCCCGCCACGGCCCTGGCGGTGGGGCGGGAGCTCGGCCTTGCCGTTGCGGCTTCGAGGGCCGTGAGCGGGTCGGAGATTGATACGCTCGACGACGCAGCGCTCGGGGCCGTCGCCGCCGACGCGGTGGTCTACGCGCGCGTGTCGCCCGAACAGAAGCTGCGGATCGTGCGGGCCCTGCAGCGCCTCGGCCATGTCGTGGCGATGACCGGCGACGGCGTCAACGATGCCCCGGCGGTGAAGGCCGCTGACATCGGGATCGCGATGGGCATCAGCGGGACGGACGTCACCCGCGAGGCGGCCGACATGGTGCTCACCGACGACAACTTCGCCTCGATCGTGGCGGCCGTCGAGGAGGGGCGGGGCATCTATGACAACATCCAGAAGTTCATGCACTATCTCCTCTCGTGCAATGCCGGCGAGGTGCTCCTGATGCTCGTGGCGGCCGTCGCGGGCTGGCCGGCGCCCCTCGCCGCGATCCAGATTCTCTGGCTGAACCTCGTCACCGACGGCTTGCCGGCGCTCGCCCTCGGCGTCGAGCCACCGGAGAGCGACATCATGGATCGCCCACCGCGGCCCTTGAATGAGGCGGTGATTCCCTGGCGGCGCGGGCTGGAAATCCTGGCCCACGGCAGTGTCGTTGCCGCCGTCTGCGTGGCAGCGTTCTGGGCGGTCTGGCAGGGGGATGATGCCAGGCTCGGCCAGGCCCGGACGGTGACGTTCTGCGTGGTGGCCTTCGCGCAACTCCTGTTCGCGATTGGCTGCCGGAGCGATCGCCGGTTTGGTTTCGGGCCCGGGATGTTTGCCAATCCGGCGCTGCTGCTGGCGATTGCGGTGTCGGCGCTGGTGCAGGTGGCGGTGGTCACGTTCCCGACGGCGCAATCGGTGCTCGAGGTGGCAGCAGGCGGGCCAGGAGTCCACTGGCCGCTCGTCCTCGGGCTCGCGGTCGTACCGCTCTTGGTGGTCGAGGGATCGAAGCTGGTCGCGTCGTTCGTCCGCTGGGCGGGCGCTTACCGCGGCGCCGAGAGCCGGCGCTCGAGCCAGTCGTAGGCCTGCGTGCGGATCTCGGGGGGGAAGTCGTGGCCGCACTCGGGGGTGACGACGATGAGTCGCTCTCCGGCCGGAGCCACTCCAGGCTCACCGTCGAAGAGCCGGTGGACCGGCAGCGCCTCGGCGAAGGCCCGCCGGACGCCCGCCACGGCAAAGTTGTCATCACCGACCGGCGAGTTTGAAAAGAAGCTCCGCGGCGCGAAGCTGGCGATCACCTCGGGGAAGTCGAAGGGGATGCGGCCGGCATCGAGGGCGTAGCTGTCGCGAATCCGCGGCATGTAGCGGTCGCTCGTCCAGCCTTTGACATCGCCTTGGTAATAGTCGGGAAAGGGGGTGAAGCCGCAGCTGCTCACCACTGCCACGAGGCGGTCGTCGAAGGCGGCTGTGAAGATGGCGTTGTGGCCGCCGAGCGAGTGGCCGATGGCGCCGATCCGCTCGGCGTCGACCTCGGGGAGGCTCGCGAGCAGATCGACCCCACGGAGATTGTTCCAAACGGCCTTCATGCACCCGCTTGTGGAGCCGCGGTCGGGAGTTTGGAAGTCGTAGGCGTATTCGCCGAACGACGGGTAATCGGGGACGAGGCAGACAAAGCCGCGCTCGGCCAACTCGTGGGCGTAGTGGAGATTGGGGAGCCCCCCGAGCCCCGCCGGCTCGTCCTTGCCGACGTTGTTGGTCTGGTGGAGGCAGAGCATGGCCGCGGCCGGGGTGGTGGTGGCCGTGTGCGGGATGAGGAGCCAGGCGGGAACGCGATCGCCGGGCTCGGGGCTGTAGCGGAGCTTGCGGCGGAGGTAACGATCGGTCCGTTCCTCTGTCGTCACCTCGACCTCGAGCGCCACCCGGCGGTCGGCGCCGGGGAGCGGGCCCATGACCAGCTCCATTCGCCGACGGACGTCGGGGATCTGCCGCTGCCACTCGGCCGCAGAGGAAGCCCGAGGAGCTTGCGCCCGATCGGCGTCCTGGGCCGCCGCCGGCATCGCGATCAGAATCGTCGTGATCCACAGCCAACCGCGCCAGCCCATGTTCGATTCTCCTTGGGGCCAAAGGGGGGCTTTGGCTTTCAGGTCCTATGGCCTCGGCGTCTTGAAAAACCCCGGTCTCCCGCCCCCCGCACGCTCGGAATCCCCCGTCGATCTGATAGCCTACCGGATCGAAGGCCCGTCTTTTCCAGCCTCCCCGTCGGAGCCAATCCTGATGTCCGCCGACACCCCGTCCCTCTCGCGCCGCCATCTCCTTGCTGCCGCCCCGGCCGCGGCCCTCGTCGCGATCGCCGCCCGGGGTGCCACCCCGGCCCACGCCGCTGACGCGGTGCCGGTCGACACGCTCATCGAGCCGCCGGCCGGTAAGTCGATCCTCCTCTCCTGCAAGCTCGGGATGATCGCCGGCGAGTCTGGCGGGAAGGCGCTCTCGCTTGTCGAGCGATTGAAGATGGCGGCCGATGCCGGCTTCGACGGCGTCGATCTCGACCAGGCTGGCGGGATCACGACGAGCCAGGCCCGCGCTGCGGTTCGTGAGAGCGGCGTCTTCGTCCATAACGCCATCAACCACGAGCATTGGGGCAAGCGGCTCACGAGCCCGAATCCCGACGACCGGGCCACCGCCGTTGCCAACCTCGAGCACTGCCTGCGCGTCTCCCATGCAGCCGGCGGGAGCGGCGTGCTGATCGTCGTTGGCCAGGGAGGGGACGGCCCGGAGGCGGAGATCGAGGACCGCTGCCGCAATGAAATGAAGAAGGTGCTGCCGCTGGCCGCGTCGCTCGGCCAGCCGATCCTGATCGAGAACGTCTGGAACCGGATGATGTACGACCACGACGCGCCGCCGGAGCAGGGGCCGGAGCGGTTCATCGCCTTCGTCGACAGCTTCAAGAGCCCGTGGGTGGGGATGTATTACGACATCGGCAACCACTGGAAATACGGCCAGCCGAAGGATTGGATCCACAAGTTCGGCCACCGCTGCGTGAAGCTCGACATCAAGGGCTTCAGCCGGAAGAAGAATGCCTTCGTCGACATCGTCAGTGCCGACGACGACGTGCCGTGGGGCGAAGTGCGGCAGGCACTCGCCGACATCGGCTTCACCGGCTGGGCGACGGCCGAAGTCGGCGGCGGTGACGTCGCCCGCCTCACCGAGGTCCGCAAGCAGATGGAGCAGGCGCTCTACGGCTGACGGCCCCGCGGTGGGAGCGTGTTCACGTACAGCTTCACGTTGTGGGTGGCGCGGCCGACGGCGACGATGTCGGGATTGCCGTCGCCGGTGAGATCGGCCGCCACGAGATCCTCGACCGTCACGCCGCCGGCATCGATCACCTCGCGGGTCCACCGGGAGCCGTCGATGTTCGCCCGGTAGACGGCGAGCGTCGGCCCGTGCCCTTCGACGGCCGACTGGTCACTCGACCCAAACACGATCTCGTCGCCGCCGTCGCCGTCGAGATCGACGGTGGCCAGGGCGTGGCCGCGGACGTAGCCCGTGTCGATCACCGTCCGCCGCCAGGGGGCAGCGGGGCCGTCGGCCGTGGGATGGTAGACGGCCACGGCCGTGCCGTGCATCGGCTCGACGGTGACGAGGAACTCCCGGCCACCGGCAAGCGACCCGAGCTTGATTTCGCCAGAGCCGCTCGCGTCGGGCGTGCCACCGGCGATCCCCGAGGCGAGCGCCACCTTTGCGAAGCCGTCGGCCCTTTTGCGGATCAGATGAACCCCCTCGCGGCTGGCGGTGAGCGTGTCGATCTGGCCGTCGGCATCGACGTCGGCCTGGGCGTGGTTGTGCATCCGGTTGAGCGAGCCGTCGAGGATCGTCGCCAGCCAGCGCTCCTTGACCGGGTCGGTCGGGACCGAAAAGGCCGTCAGGGCCACCCCCGGCTTCCCTTCCGGTGCAGCCAGTGGCGAGACAATGAGCTGGGCCTTGCCCGAACCGAGCACGTCGGCGAAGCGCATTCGATGGGTGGAATGGAGGGGGCCGAGATCGTGGACTTTCCACGGCTCGTCGAGCGAGGCCCCGCGACGGAACCAGTGGACGCTGCCGGTCTTCGGCCAGGAGGCCCCGACCGCGAAATCAACCTTTCCGTCACCATCGATGTCGTGCGGCGCGATGCAGACGTTGTCGCGCGGCGTCTGATCACGGATCACGGTGTGCTTCTTCCATTCGCCTGCCGCCTCGGCCGGATTGCCATACCAGAGGACGGCATTCTCTGTGACGACGACGATGTCCTGCCGGGCATCGCCGTCGACGTCGGCGAGCGTCACCGCGTAGCAGATCTCCCCTGGATGGGGATCGATGACCCGCGCGGCGAAGGTCGGCTCGGCGGCGGCGGCCGCAGGGAGCCACGCGCCGGAGAGGAGAAACGCCGCGACACGGAGCCTGCGCATGAAAGACCTCGGGCGTGAAAAAATCCCCGAAAAAAACCCGAGAATCTCAGACGAGCTCGGGGAGCGGGGCGTGGTGATCGGTGATGTACTGCGGCCGGCCGGAAAGATCGTTGACCGTCGAGAGATGATCGATGCCGAGGCGGTGGTAGAGGGTGGCGTGCACCTCCTCGAACCGCACCGGCCGATCCTTGACCTCCCCGGCCACCCGGTCGGTCGAGCCGATCACCTGCCCGGTCCGCAGGCCGCCGCCGGCGAGGAGCGCGCAGGTGACGTTCGGCCAGTGATCGCGGCCGGCATCCTTGTTGATCTTCGGCGTCCGGCCGAACTCCCCCCACACGATCACCGTCACGTCCTTGTCGAGGCCGCGGCGGTGGATGTCGCTGACGAGCGCCGACACGCCCTGATCGAGCTGCGGGATGTTCTCGCGACAGTTGGCGAAGTTGGCGCCGTGGTAGTCCCAGAAGCTGTAGCTGAGCGTCACGCAGCGCACCCCCGCCTCGACGAGGCGGCGGGCGGCGAGGAACTGCTGCATGAGACGCGGGGCACCGTCGCCTTGGTGCTTCTCGGTGCCGTAGCCGTATTCATCGCGCACCGACTGCGGCTCCTTCGAGACATCGAGAGCCTCGGCCAGGGCGCTGGATGTGAGAACGCCGAAGGCCTGCTGCTGGAAGGCATCCATCCCGTCCATCATGCCGGTGCGGTCGGCCGTGCGGTTGAAGGAGTCGAGGGCGCGGACGAGGCCGCCACGGTCGCCGAGCCTGTCGAGGGTGAGGCCCGAGAGAACGAGATCGCCGGCGCCATCGCCATTGGGCTGGAACGGGGTGCAGGAGGGGCCGAGGTAGCCGGGCTTGCCGGAGTTGTAGGGGCGGTGCTGCATCCGCGGCGAGAGGCCGACGTACGGGGGCGCCGCCGGGCGTGCGGCCCCCTTGAGCTTGGCCACGACCGAGCCGAACTCCGGATGCCCTCCCGGCGGCTGCCGCTGATGGCTGCGGCCGGTGAGGCACTGGAAGGAGTAGTGGTCGCCGGTGGCACCGACGAGCGAGCGGATGACGGCGAACTTGTCCATCATTTTCGCCATCCTCGGCATCAACTCGCAGACCTCGATGCCGGGGACATTCGTGGCTATGGGTGAGAACTCACCACGGACTTCGCTCGGGGCATCGGGCTTGAGATCGACCATGTCCTGATGGGGCGGGCCTCCCGGCAGGTAGATCATGATCACGGCCTTCTGGCTCGCCGCCGAGCCAGTTCCTTGCTCGGCCCGGAGGACATCAGCGAGCGTCAGCCCGGGCCCGGCGGTGCCGAGGGCGGCGAGTCCACCGATGCGGAGGAACTGTCTCCGGCTGCCGCGGTCGCAGAACCGGCCAGAGGGAGTGCCGGGGATCGTGAGCATGATGGGAATCCTGTCGGGGACGCTTGGTGTCGGTCGGGCCGGGTGTCGGTGGCGAGCCGTGGGGGCGCGACGTGTTTAGGTCAGCTCAGCTCTGGCAACGGCGTGGGGTTGTCGAGGAGGTACTGCGGCCGGCCGGTGTGATCGCGGAGCGAGGCTTCGGCCGGATCGATGCCGAGGTGGCGATAGAGCGTGGCGAGCACCTCGGCAAAGTGGACGGGGCGGTCGACGATCTCGCCGCCGAGCCGGTCGGTGGCGCCGATCACCTGCCCGGTGCGGAATCCGCCGCCGGCGAGGAGCCCGCCGCCGACCTGCGGCCAGTGGTCTCTTCCCGCATCCTTGTTGATCAGCGGCGTGCGTCCGAACTCCCCCCAGGCGACGACGGCCACATCCTTGTCGAGGCCGCGGGCATGGAGATCCTCGATGAGCGCCGAGAGCCCCTGGTCGAATTGCGGCAGGTGGGTGTCGCGCATGCCGTTGAAGTTGTCGGAGTGAAAGTCCCAGCGGCCGAAGTTGAGCGTCACGACCCTGGCACCGGCCTCGACGAGCCGGCGGGCGACGAGGAAGTGCTCGAGATTCCGCGGGGCACCGTCGCCAAACCGGTTGGGATCCCCCTTGCCGTAGCGCTCGCGGACACTCTCGGGCTCATCGGAAACGTCGAGTGCCTTGGCGAGCCGGGAGCTGGTGAGAATGTCGAAGGCGCTCCTCGTGAGCGAGTCCATGCCATCGAGGGCGCGCGTGGCGTCGATGTCGCGCCGCAGCCGATCGACGTCAGTCAGCAAGCTGCGCCGGTCGGCCAGGCGGGCCTGGGTGAGGTCTTTGAGAACGATGTCGGTGCTCGAAGCGCCGTTGGGGCGGAAGGCGGCGTGCGACACCCCGAGGAAGCCGGGGAGGCCCGGCGAGCCGTACGGGGGGTGACCGGCGTCGGGGGAGAGGCCGACGAAGGCCGGCACCGCTGGTTCGACACTGCCGAGGAGCTTGCTCGTCACCGCGCCCATGCTCGGCCAGCCGCCGGGGGGCTGATTGCGGACGGTGCGGCCGGTGTAGCAGATGAAGGAGTCGTGGTTGCCGTCGGGGGACCCGTGGACGCTCCGCAGCGGGACGCACTTGTCCATGATCCGGGCGAGCCGCGGCATGTGCTCGCAGATCTCGATCCCGGGGACGTTGGTCGCGATCGGCTTGAACTCCCCGCGGATCTCCGCCGGGGCGTTCATCTTCAGGTCGTACATGTCCTGGTGGCCGGGGGCCCCGCACATGTAGATCATGATCACCGACTTGTGCGTCCGGCG
>CAJAYZ010000393.1 GCA_903949225.1 uncultured Planctomycetaceae bacterium | reverse complement strand
TGCCGACGTCGCCGCTGTCCCACACCATACTCGCTAGCAGAGAGAACGGCGTCCGACACCGAATACCCTTCGCTTTCTAACAGTGCCCTAGCCGTCTTCACCACCTCATATTTATCCCGCTGTACATCTGGCACATTCTCGATAACACAGAGCTTAACCCGCGTAGCCACCGCGAAAGCCGCCGCGGTGACGTAAAGAAGGGATCTTCCGGGATTTCAGTGGCAGGGTAGCTGCGGCCTGAGATCGAGCTTCCCACAGAAGAACAGGATGCGAGTCCGGTAGTTGCCGAAGGAGCGGAAGCCGCGTGCCGCGTACTTCAGGGCCTGAATGACGCTGCTGAAGCCTTCTGTCGTGGCATTCGTGATCCGGTAGAGGAAGTAGGTCAAGAGGTTGGGCAGATGACGCTTGAGCATCCTCGCCACCTTGACCACCGGCCGCAGTTGGCATCTCACGGCCCACGCATACCATCGCTTGAAGAAGCGATTGGCACTCGTCGAATAGACATGCCGCCAGAACCAGCGGAACAGATCGGTGATTCCCCAGGCTCTCGCCGTCTTCAGGCCGTGCTTCTTGATCGCGTTGAAGCGGCGACGCTGCTCGGGAGAGAGGTTCGCCTTGTTGAAGAGCCAGAGCTGACGGGTGCCCTTGAGCCGGTCGTCGTCCTCGGCCTGAAGGGCCTTGTTTTCCGCCCTTCGTACCTGATCGACGGCTTCCCCGAGATGCTTGGCGACATGGAACTTGTCGTGAACAAGCTCGGCGTTCGGCGTCTGCGTGGCCACTGCCTGGGCATACGCTGGAAGCATGTCGGCAGCGACGGCACACACCTTCTGCCGCTGCTCGACGGTGAGCGTCGCGAGGACGCTTTCAGCGGCCGCCTGCGTACGTTCCGGAGCGACATCGAGGACACGGGAGCCGTCGAGATCGGTGAGAACGGTGATGTAGTCCTGGCCTCTCCCGAAGCTCTTCTCGTCGATGCCGATGTGCTTGATGGGCGTGGCCTCGCGGCGCTCGAGGCCGCGTGCCACGGCGCGGTCCATGATCGTCTGCACGGCATCCCAGGAGAGCCCGAGCGGTGCAGCCGCCGCTTTCACGGTGCGGCAAGCCTGCAGAACTTCGACAGCGAATGCCTCGAAGAGGAGCGTGAAGCGAGAGTGCTTCCCGGCCCATGGCGGCACGATGGTTTTGACACCGTGCTCCGCGCACCGGCTCCGGGGGAGGCGGGCGACCAGCTCCGTCGTGAACTGCATCGTGTCCAAGTGTCGCCAGCGCCGCTCGTCCGCGTGATCGGCGAGGCCGCAGGCCACGCCGCACTCGGGGCAGATCACGCCAGACCCGACGTGGGAAAGGTGGATCTCGACGCGCCGATCCTCGATCTGGAGGTCAACAGACTCCACCCGCCAGGAGTCATCGAGGCCAAGCAAACGGGCGTAATGCGATTGAAGTGTGTCCATTTCGGCACTCTACCCAATCGTCGGCCCTCCAGGAATCGGCAGCGGCGTGCCACGGAAATCCCCGAAGAGCCCTTTCTTTCACGAGGGGACGGTACATCGTCGGCCGCACCGTCTGACGCCCCCGGCGGGGCCGGCGTACCCTTCCGGCACCGGAGGGTACTGACATGGCTGCATCCATTCGCGTGCAACGGCTGACGGCGAAGCTCGCCGCCGAACGGCTCGAAAGACGGCTGAC
>CAJAYZ010000392.1 GCA_903949225.1 uncultured Planctomycetaceae bacterium | reverse complement strand
GCCGATTTCCCCTTTGTTTACGCCTCGTCGCGGCACGGCTTCGCCTCGCACGACGTCACAGCCCGCGAAGGGACGATGGCACCGCTGCTCGACCTCGTGATCGAGAAGATCCCCGGCCCGGCGGTCGATCCGACGGCGCCGCTGCGGATGCTCGTCACCACCCTCGACTGGTCGGATTACGTCGGCCGGATCGCCGTCGGCAGGCTCGAGTCAGGGAAAATCAACAAGGGGCAGCAAATCGTCCGCTCGACGTCCAAGGGGACGCTCGTGCCGGCGAAGGTCGTCGCGTTGCAGCTCTTCGACAAGCTGGGGAAGGTGGACGCTGAAGAGGCCACCGCAGGAGACATCTGCGCCGTCAGCGGGATGGAGAACGTCGAGATCGGCGACACGATCTGCGACCCGGCTGATCCCCGTCCCCTCGAGCGTCTTTCGGTCGACGAGCCGACGCTGAACATGGTGTTCGGCGTCAACAGCTCGCCGCTGGCGGGCCGCTCCGGCAAGTTTCTCACCACGCGTCACCTCCGCGACCGGCTCATGAAGGAGCTCGAGCGGAACGTCGCCCTCCGCGTCGAGTCGATCGAGGGCTCCGACAACTTCTCCGTGTCGGGCCGCGGCTTGCTCCACCTCTCCGTTCTCATCGAGACGATGCGGCGGGAGGGCTACGAGCTCTCGGTGGGGAAGCCGCGAGTCATTCTTCACAAGGAAGGTGACAAGACGCTCGAGCCGTTCGAGTCGCTCGTCGTCGAGGTCCCGCACGACAAGCTCGGGCCGGTGATGGAACTGACCGGTTCGCGCCGCGGGCAGCTTCGCCACATGGGGAACCGGGGCGAGTTTGCCCATGCCGAATTTTCGATCCCGGCCCGGGGCCTGATCGGACTGCGAACGCGCGTCCTCAACGCCACGCAGGGGACGGCGATCATGCATCATCGCTTCGAGAAGTGGAGCCCGATGGAAGGGGACGTGGCGGGCCGAGCCAACGGCGTGCTGATCTCGATGGTTCCGGGGAAGGCGGTCGCTTTCGGGCTCGACGGCCTCCAGGAACGGGCCGACCTGTTCATCGAGCCGGGTGACGAGGTCTACGAGGGGATGGTCGTCGGGGAAAATGCCCGCGGTGACGACATGATCGTCAACCCGACGAAGGAGAAGAAGCTGACCAACATGCGGGCGTCGGGCAGCGACCGCAACATCCTCCTCAAGCCCCCGCGGCGGATGTCGCTCGAGGAGTCGCTGGAATACATCGAGGACGACGAACTGATCGAGGTGACCCCCGACGTCATCCGTCTCCGCAAGATCCTCCTCTCGGAGCACGACCGAAAGCGCCAAGGCCGCGGGAAAGGCTGAGCGACTTCAAAACTCGTATCCGTACCCCGGCCGGACGAGCTCCACGTTGTCGAGGCCGAGCGCCGCGATCTCGCGGGCGATCTCGGCGGCATACCGCGCCTTGCGGTGGACTACGATCTTCCGCACCCGCGCGGGGAGCTTCGCCGCCTCGACCGGGAAGGTGCGCGTGCAGAGGTGCCCGGTCAGCGTGGCGAGGTCACTCAAGCTCGAGGGAAAGCTCGCCTCGAGGAACACCGCCTTGAGATGCGGCATCGCGCCGAGATGGCACCAGAGGTGTTCGGTGGGGCCGGTGTCGGACGGGAAACCGACAGCAACCCGGCCGTCGTCGACGACGAGCCCGAGGGTCTCGACTCCGTGCGACACCGGCACCGGCGTGACGGTCAATCCTCCCCGCACCACCGGCACCATCGGCTCGAGGACGGTGGTCTTCAGAAAGGCATTTTCGAGGCTCGAAAGCTCGAAGAAGTCGGGCCACACCCGGCCATTGAAGACGTCGCTGTGGAGGAACTCGAGAACCTCCGGTGCGGCGAGCAGTTCGACGCAGTCAGGGCCCGGCTCGTAAACGTTCTCGAGGAAGATCGCCAGGCTGGCGATGTGGTCGAGGTGTTCGTGGGTGATGAAGACGTGGCGAATCGCCCGCTGGCGCTCGAGATCGGCCAAAAAGCCGATAGCGCCGGCGTCGATCGCCACGGTGTCGTTGACGATGAACGACACGAGAAACTGCGCGTCAGACGACGGGATGCTCGAGGGCAGAAGTTCGATCCGCATGGCGCGGGGGGCTCCGGGTGGGGGAGGGGACGGTGGGGGGATGACAGGCCTCCGCCGGGTCACATCGCAAAATAATCCCTGATCCTCTGTAACAGATCCGGCTGCGGGGGATCCTCCCGCCGGCCGTCGCGAGCCAAGAGCGTGGAGCGTTCCTCGGCGCGGGTGGTGAGGGCGCGCCCGAGCGTCTCGACGAGGCTCGGCTGCTCCTCGAGCACGCGGCGCATCGTTGCCTTGTCGATCTCGAGGAGGCACGACTCGGCCTTCGCTGTGATCGTGGCCGACCGCGCCGCCCCGGTCATGAGCGACATCTCGCCGAAGAACCCTCCCGGCCCGATCGTCGTGATCACCACCGGCAGGCCATCCCCCTCCCGGGCACTCACCTCGACGCTCCCTTCGAGGACGACAAACAGGCTCTCGCCCGGATCCCCCTGGCGGATGACCGGCTCGCCGCCGGCAAACCGACATTCCCGCCCTTCCATCGCCAACCGGTCGAGGTGCCCCGATGACAACCCGGCAAAGATGCCCACGCGCTTGAGCGACTCGACCCGCCCGGCAAGCCTCGCCTCGGCGGGTTCCGGAAGGGGCGGAGCGGGAAGCTGGGTGAGGCGGATCGACTGCGTGGCGGTCGGGATCTCGACGCCGTTGCGGGCCAGTGCGAACCAGATCCGGTCACGGGCCATACCGTCGACACGGTCGCGCTTGTCGAAGTCGTTCGTGAACAACCGCACCCAGTGCTCCACCCCGCGGTCGGTGAAATTGTTCGTCACGACCGACGGCGCCGGGTGCTCGAGGACCCCGAAACTTCCCCGGATCGCCTCGAGGATGATCCGCTGCACCCGCTGCGGGGAGACTTCATAGGGGGTGACGACGAAGATCGACCGCCGGGACCAGGAATCGGGCTTGGTGAAATTGCGGATCGAGGCCTGGGCGAGTTGGCCGTTGGGAACGATGACGTAGGCCTCGTCGAGCGTGATCACTTTCGTGGCTCGCCAGTTGACCTCCACCACCCGACCAATGTGAGCCTGATTGGCGTCGTACTGGATCCAATCACCGACCTCGAACGGATGCTCGGCGTGGATGGCGAGGCCGGCGAAGACGTTGCCGAGGGTGTCTTTGAGGGCGAAGCCGAGCACCGCGGTGACCAGAGCCGAGCCGGTGATGAGTTCGCCGGCGTTGATCCCGGCATCCCAAAGGACGATCAACAGCGCCATCGCCAGCATCACACAGCGGAGGATGTCGATGAAGATCTTCGGCATCGCCCTGGCAAGGCGTTCCCAGCCGCACACCACCACCAGGAGGAGGCACGACTGGAGAAACGAAGCCAGAAGGAAGAACCGCTGGACATGGTGGGCATGGCCGAGGCCATGGGCCACCCCGGCATCAACGACCGCGGGCTGCGGGAAGAGGATGATCGCGAGCAGCGGAATCAGCGACAGGGCGAGCAGCGAAATCGAAAGCCAGGACAGCCAGCGCCGCCCGCGGGGGGCGGTAACGAGAAACAGCACGAGGGCCGCCACCGCCAGGATTCCCTCCCTGACGGCCGTGGCGTCGGTCCAGAAGATGAGATCGTGGAGCGAGTTAGGGGAAGCGACTTCGGCAATCATCAGCGGTTCCGTCGGGCCCCTCGCCCCCCCCGATGGGGCCAAGGAGGGACCGGAAAAATGGGGGGGGAGTGAGCGGTGAACCTGGCCTGTGCTGCCACCGGAGGGCACGCGTTGGTGGTGGATGCCGGCCGGTCCCAATTGTGCGGCCGGAGCCAGGAACGGGCAATCCAAAGACTCTCCGAACCCGGCCGAGGGCCGTGGCCACCGTTGTTTCCGTGGCCAGTTGCGGAAACACGACGCCCTGGAATGGCCGGGGCGCAGGGCGGGATGGACTTTTCGGCCCCCTTTCGCTACTCTTTGGAGCTTCGTTCCGGGTATTTCCAGCTCATCGGGATTCGTATGGTCAAGCTCACGGTTCGTGAACGGGAGAGCATTCAGGAAGCTGTTCGCCGCTTCCGGAAATTGGTCGAGCGCAGCGGCATCAAGAAGGAGATGCGGCGGCGCGAGTTCTTTGAGAAGCCGAGCGAGACCCGTCGCCGCGCCCGCCTCCGCGCGGAACGTCGCACGAAGCGCAACCGCCTCCTCGGCGTTTGATCGCGGCAACTAAGGCCGGCCTGCCACGGCCGGCGGCAGTTAAGGCCGGCCTGCCGCGGCCGCGAACAGACGTTGTCTGGCGCGATCGTTCTTCGTCTGCATTTGGGGCTGCGCTTTGCGCCCTTTCAGGGCGTCGCTTGTGCGTGCCGTCATGGTGAGTCCAGCTCGGTCGGACGTGATCCCTACGCACTCCGCGCGGCTGTTCCCCAGTCGAGTGCCACGTCGAGCCACGGCGATCCGTGGGTCGGCCAGCCGCTGCTGACCCGATCGATCCCGGTGGCGGCGATCGCCCCGACCGTGTCGGGCGAAACTCCTCCCGACGCCTCGAGGATCACCTCCGGGCGGAGTCGATTGCGAATCGCGATCCCGGCGGCCAGGCGTTCGGCCGGCATGTTGTCGAGAAGAACGATGTCGGGTCCCGCTTCGAGGACGGCCGGGAGCTGGTCGAGCGAATCGAGTTCAATCTCCACCACCGTCGCTGCGGCGCGCTCGGCGGGAAACGTCCGGGCGACGAAATCCCGGGCCCGGCGCACTGCCGCGGCCGGATCGCTCCCGGCAGCCGCCATCGCCGCGAGGTGGTTGTCCTTGATGAGAATCGCGTCATAGAGACCGATCCGGTGAGTCCAGCCACCGCCAGCCCGGGCGGCATACTTGTCGAGGAGCCGCCAGCCGGGAACCGTCTTGCGGGTGTCGTAGATCCGGCAGTGCGTCCCGGCCACCGCATCGACGAGCCGGCGGGTGGCCGTGGCCACCCCCGACATCCGGCCGAGGACGTTGAGCACCGTCCGTTCGGCGGTGAGGATGCTCCGGGTCGGGCCGACGAGCCGGGCCACAATCGCCCCCCGCCTGACACCATCGCCGTCGTTCGCCGCCGGAGACCACTCCAGCCGCGGATCGACCCCCGCCGCGACGATCCCCGCGGCCGCCAGCCCCGCCACCACGCCCCCGGCCCGGGCGACGACGTTGAGTTCGGCGCGGGCCTCGGCCGCGACGAGTGAAATGCTCGTCCAGTCGCACTCATGCCCCAAATCCTCCCCCAGCCAGGTCGGCACGAGCCCGGCCACAACCCGCTCGAGCGCTTCATCCCACTCCAACCGGCGGTGGTCGCGGGGCGGTGGCGTGGCGCCGGACTCGGCATGGGATTTGGGGCTGAACACGGGATCTGAGCCTGCGGTCATGTCACCTCCGGGGTGGAGCAGAATCTCGGCCGGGACGGGAGCCCGACGCCCCGGCAGCGTACCGCGACGACACCGTCGTGTGGAAGGCGGTACGATGAGCCCATGGACAAGGGATTTCTCAACCACGAAGGGATCGTCGAGCATCATCTCCCTCGGCGCACCCAGCCGGTGATCGCCTTTGTCGTGGCTGCCTGCCTGGCGGGGATGGCGGCGTGGTACGTCGCTGCCGGCGGGCTCCATGGCGGCTTGGTCGACCACGACGCCCCCCCCGCTGTCCCGCTCCGGTTCACCGTCGACCTCAACTCGGCGGGGACCGTCGAGCTCTCGCAACTCCCCGGAGTCGGCCCCGCGCTTGCCCGGCGTCTGGTCGATCACCGCGACATTCACGGCCCCTTTCAGACGCCCGAGTCGCTCCTTGATGTCCCCGGAGTCGGCGAGGCCACCCTCGCCCGTCTCCGCCCCCACCTCCGCCCACTCCCCGGGCAGTCGCCGCAGTCGGAGTTCCCCCGATGATCCCCCGCGACGGTGTCTTCGAACTCGTCAGCCCCTATGCCCCGGCGGGGGATCAGCCCACCGCCATCGAGAGCCTCGTCCGCGGGGTCACCGAGGAGCGGGCCTCGCAGGTCCTCATGGGCGTGACCGGCTCCGGCAAGACGTTCACGATGGCCAATTGCATCGCCAGGATCGGCCGGCCGACGCTCGTCCTCTCCCACAACAAGACCCTCGCGGCCCAGCTGTACGCGGAGTTCCGCGACTTCTTTCCCCACAACGCCGTCCACTACTTCGTCAGCTACTACGACTACTACCAGCCCGAGGCCTACATCCCGCAGCGCGACATCTACATCGAAAAGGATGCCGCCATCAACAAGGAGATCGACCGGCTGCGGCTGGCCGCCACCAGCGCCCTGGTGAGCCGACGCGACGTGATCGTCGTCGCCAGCGTGTCGTGCATCTACGGCCTCGGTTCGCCCGACGACTACCGGGCGATGGTCATCCGCCTCGCCTCGGGCATGACCCTGACGCGCGAGCAGCTGCTTGAGAAACTGATCTCGATCCACTACGAGCGCAGCGACCTGGCCCTGGAGCGGGGCCGGTTCCGCGTCCGCGGCGACTCGATTGACATCTGGCCCCCCTACGAAGAGCTCGCGACGCGGATCGAGTTCTGGGGGGACACCATCGAGTCGATTGCCGTCACCCATCCGACCAGCGGCGAGGTGGCGGCCCGCAAGGACGAGACGTATTTCTATCCCGCCCGGCACTTCGTCATGCCGGAGGACCGGGTTCGTGCCGCGGTAGGGACGATCCGCCAGGAACTCGAGATGCGACTGGAGGAGCTCAAGTCGCAGGGGAAGCTCCTCGAGGCGCAGCGTTTGGCCGCCCGCACCCGCTTCGACCTCGAAATGCTCCTCGAGGCGGGCTTCTGCCCAGGGATCGAAAACTACTCGCGTCCCCTCTCCGGCCGAGCCCCGGGCAGCACGCCCGAGACGCTGTTCAACTATTTCCCCGAGGAATACCTGTTCTTCGTCGACGAGTCGCACGTCACCGTGCCGCAGGTCCGGGGAATGTACGCCGGTGACAAGAGCCGGAAGACGACGCTCGTCGACCATGGCTTCCGCCTCCCCAGCGCCATGGACAACCGGCCGCTGAAGTTTGACGAATGGGAGAAGAAGCTCCACCAGACAATCTATGTCTCGGCCACGCCCGGCGAGTGGGAATTGACCCGCACCGGTGGGGAGGTCGTCGAACAGGTGATCCGGCCGACGGGGCTCCTCGACCCGGTCATCGAGATCGTCCCTGCGCGGAATCAAGTTCCGCACCTCGCCGGCGAGATCGCCACGACCGTGGCTGCCGGCAACCGCGTCCTCGTCACGACGCTCACGAAGAAACTCGCCGAGGACCTGACGGCCTACTTCCAGG
>CAJAYZ010000391.1 GCA_903949225.1 uncultured Planctomycetaceae bacterium | reverse complement strand
GGCGGCGGCGATTGCATCGAGAAACCGGAAGACATCGTCGAGGGCCGCCTGGACGATCACCATGTGCTCGACGTCAGGGTAGTCCCGGAAGTCGACCGTGGCCCCTGCGGCTTCGAGGCGCTTTGCCAGGGAGGCTGCTCCCGGCCGTCCGAAGTCGGCCGCGCCGGCCGCGACAAACCAGGGAACCTGCTTCGCTTTCTCCCCCGCTGGCGCCGCCGCGCCACCGCCGAGGGCGACCGCGGCGGCCACTCCCTCGGGATGGAGCCCCACCTGCTTCGCCACCTGCCCGGCCCCCATCGAATGCCCGACGAGAAATACCCGCGTCCGATCGACATCAAACGAATCTCCGAGGATGTCGAGCATCCCCTCGACGTCGAGTGCCAGGCCGAAGAGGCCCTGGCGCGGAGCAACGACGAGCCAGCCGCGCTCGACTCCGAGCGTCGCCGCCCGGCCGGCGCCGCAGGTGTCGAAGAACATGTTCTCACTGCCGCCGGCGCCGTGGTGGAGAAACAGCACCGGGAGGGGGCCGGTGGCGTCGGCTGGCGCGCGGAGCCGCACCGGCACCTCACCGCGGCCGTCGGAGAGCGTGAGCCATAAGTCGCCGTTTCGCGCCGCTTCCCGAATCGTGTCGGCCTGGAGTGGAGTTCCGGCCCGCAGTCCTTCGACGAAGCGGAGGAGCCGGGCGGCGGGGAAATCGGTCTCCTGCCCGCGCCCATCGGCCAGAGCTTTGAAGAGCGGGAGGAGCGCGGCGACGGTCGCGCGGACGGTCGGCAGCGTCGCTTCGAACCAGGTGTTGGACGCGGTAGCGAGGGCGTCGAGTCGTTCGCGGAGCCGCTCGACCCGCGACAGCCCGATCCGGGCGATCTCGATCGGCGGCGCCTCACTGAGCCGCTCAACGACGAGCGTCAGATCTCCTTCCGGGAGAGGGCCGGTCTGCCACTGGATCGTGCCGGCAGCCTCGGCCCAGTCGCTCGGGCGCTCCGCGAGGGTCTCCCCGGCGCCATCGAGAATCGAGAGCCGCAGCCGGCCCGGTGCTCCCCCGGCGGCGTCCTGCTCCGTCTCATAGAAAGGCGCAAACGCCACCGCGAGTGTCTCCGCCGTCGTGTCGGCCAGAACCGGTGTCGCGGTCACGGCGGTGGCGATCGCCGCGCGCTCGGCGGTCTTGGGAGCTTCCCGTGAGCGGACCGTGAACCAGGCCTCGTCGAGGTGACTGGCGGCGGCCGAGAGCTTGAGCGTGAAGAAGCTCCGCACCGCTGCCGTCATCGGCTCAACAGCAGCGGCCCGCCGCGGTGCATCAGCCTCCTGCCAGGCGATCTCGAAGCGGCGCAGCCTCTTGCCGAGCTCCGCCCGCGGCGTCTCGGCACGGGCGCAGAGGGAGAGGCTCGTGAGCAGCAAGATCGCGCAACACCACCAGCACCCTGAGGCGGCACGCGTGGGCATGAGAAGACTCCCCTGGTATGGAGACGCGGTGCCGAAGACATGCTCCGACCGCCCCGCTACGATGATCCCGACCGGAACGATAATCGACAACAGGGGGCAGGATGACCGCGATCCACCGCATGCGACGACAGGCACTTTTCGCTATCGCCGTTCTGCTCGCGGCGACGGGAGCCCGAGCCGACGACTTTGCGCCGCGGCAGGATCGGCTGCCGGTCGAGGCGCCCGCCGGGGCCGTGGTCGTTCTCGGGGCGGGGGTCGAGCCGAGGTTTGTGGGGATGGATGGCGGGCCGACCGACTGGAAGCGAGACGGCGATGAGCTCATCGTCACCCCGAGCGAGGGACATGCCAACCATGTCCATTCGATCGACACGTTCGAAGACGCCGATCTCCATGCCGAGTTCGTCGTCGATCCGCTGGCCCACGGCAATAGCGGCCTCTATTTCCATGGCTGGTTCGAGATGCAGATCTACGATTCGGCCGGCATCGATCCGGTCACCGATCAGGACGAGGGGAGCCTCTATCGGTTTGCCCAGCCGCTGCTCAACGCCGCCCGGCCGGCCGGCCAGTGGCAGGTGTATGACATCCGCTACACCGCCCCCCGGCGCGCCGCCGACGGGAAGGTGACGCGGCCCGGGTCGATCATCGCCTGGCTCAACGGGAAGAAGGTCCAGGACGGCGTCGAATTCGATGAGCCGCGATCCCCCTACATCCCGTACAAACATGGCGTCACCGACCACCTCCGCGCGGTCGAGAAGACGCTCCTCGAGACCGGCCGCGGGCCGATTTTCCTCCAGGATCACGGCAGCCCGACGCGCTTCCGCAACATCTGGTTTGTGAGACGGTAGCCACCATGCCCCACGTCACGATTGTCTGGTTTCGCAACGACCTCCGCCTCGACGACCAGCCAGCGCTGCGGGCGGCGGTGGCCCGCGGGGCGATCGTGCCCCTCTTCATCCATGCCCCAGAGGAAGAGGCGCCGTGGGAGCCAGGCGCGGCGAGCCGGTGGTGGCTCCATGGGGCGCTCGAGCGGTTTAACGCGGCGCTTGCGGAGAAGGGGGCGCCGCTCCTGATCCGGCGGGGGCCGTCGCTCGAGACGCTCCGCGCCGTGGCCCGTGAGTACGGCGCCACGCATGTCGCCTGGAACCGTCGCTACGAGCCGGCCGTGATCGGCCGCGACACGCTGATCAAGGAGGCGCTCAAACGCGAGGGGCTCGTCGCCGAGAGCTTCAATGGCAGCCAGCTCTTCGAGCCGGTGCACGTGGCGACGAAGGAGGGAAAGCCCTATCAGGTGTTCACGCCATTCTGGCGGGCCCTGCTCAACCGCGACGAGCCGGCCGAGCCGGAATCGGCGCCAGCGAAAATCGCGGCAGCCAAGCCCGTGGGCAAGACGACCCAGAGCGTCGCGATCGCCGATCTTGGGCTTCTTCCCGCGATCGACTGGGCAGCGGAGATGCGCGAGCGGTGGACGCCCGGCGAAGCCGCAGCCGCCGTCCGGCTCGATCGCTTCCTCGAGCACCTCGACCGCTACGACACCGAGCGCGACCGCCCCGACCACGACGGCACGAGCGCCTTGAGCCCTCACCTCCACTTCGGCGAGATCTCGCCGCGGCGCGTGTGGCATGCGGTGCGCAAGGCTGTCGGAGGGCGGCCAGCAGCGCAGATCGAGCGCGGCGGCGCCGAGACGTATCTCCGGGAGCTCGGCTGGCGCGAGTTTGCCACCCATCTCCTCTACCACTTTCCGCATACCGCAGAGAGGCCGTTGCGGAGCGACTACGAGCGATTCCCCTGGGTGGACGATCCGGCCGGCCTGCGGGCGTGGCAGCGAGGGCAGACGGGCTACCCGGTCGTCGATGCCGGGATGCGGCAACTGTGGCAGACCGGCTGGATGCACAACCGGGTGCGGATGATCGTGGCGAGCTTTTTGGTCAAGGATCTGCGCGTCAGTTGGCTCGTCGGGGCGCGGTGGTTTTGGGACACGCTTGTTGATGCGAATCTCGCCGCCAACACGCTCGGATGGCAGTGGGCCGGCGGGTGCGGCGCCGACGCCGCTCCCTACTTCCGGATCTTCAATCCGCAGAGCCAGGGGGAACGCTTCGATCCCGACGGAGCCTACGTGCGGAGGTTTGTTCCTCAACTCAAAGATCTGCCCGCCGCCGACATCCACGCCCCCGGGGATGCCGACACGACGACACTCGCCCGGGCCGGGATCAGGCTCGGCACGACGTATCCGAAGAAAATCGTCGACCACGCCGAGGCCCGCGTCCTCGCCCTGGCCGCCCTGAAAACCGTCACCGCCGCCAAGGAAAAGCCCGACAAGCCGCGCCGCTGACGAAGAGGAGGATTCTGACGCCAGCCACGTGGTCTCCTGGAGGGCGCTGACTCGACGGGTGTCGTTTACCAGACCGGGCCGCCGCGGGAGACCGGAATGTCGGCGCGACCAGCCGGGTGGGAGTGCCGTTGCCAGCTCAATTGTAGTACGGCATAATGCCGTATCATAAAAAAGAGGTTCTGTCCTCCCTCACTCTCCGGAAAG
>CAJAYZ010000390.1 GCA_903949225.1 uncultured Planctomycetaceae bacterium | reverse complement strand
TGTTGGAAACGTCGTTGCAAAACACCACCGCCCCGACTTCGTGCTCGGAGGCGTTGGCCACCTTCCGGCTGAGGGCGGCGTACTGCGAAGTCTGATTGCCGTCGAACTTGCTCTTCGGATCGTCCTTCTGCGGTTCCTGCCGGAGGACGATCACCGCGGCCCCCTTCGCCCCCGCGGTGCCGAGCGGAGCGTAGTCGTCGTAGTCCTCGGCCTTGGCCGTGATCCCGTAGCCTGCGAAGGTGATCGGCAGATCGAACTCCCCCGCTCCCCCCGCCGCCAGCGGCGTCCAATCAGTGCCGAGGACAAGCTTGGTGACTGCCTGGCTCCCGTCGGCGGCCGGCGGCGCGACGATCTCCGCCACGTTCTCCTCCGCCGCCCCCAGCTTCGCATCGAGCGTGATCGGAAACGGCTGGAAACTCGCTTCCCCGATGACCGACGTGTCGAGCCCGAGGGCGACAAACTGCCCGGCAACCCACTCGGCGGCCGCATCGATCCCCGCCGTTCCCGGGCCGCGCCCCTCGCGTTCGGGGGATGCGAGCCATTCGACGCTCGTGCGCAGCCGATCCCGTCGGGCGATCTCCGGCGCGGTGAGCGGCCGCGGCGGAGCCACCGCCGCCGGAGTTGCGGGCGGGGCGGCGTCCTGGGCCGATCCGACGCGGTCGCCGGCGCCGATCACCATGGCGATCAGGAGGGCGATCGCCCTCGAGCGCGGGAGCATGCGCGGCAAGACCCTTCCGAACAGACACGCAAGCGACGGCACGGCACTGCCCTCCAAGGGACGGACTCAAGCGAGCTTCCAGACCACGCTGCGGCATTCCGCCGGACGGGCCACACGCCGGCATGTCGCCAGACGCCGCGGAACGGACTCCGCGTGGAAAATTGTAACCGCATTTTCCCCCGTCGCTCGCCTCACCCCCGCAGTGACTCCTGTCCGCTTCCCGCCTGCGTGGCAGTGTGCCAGAATCGGAGCTCCTCCGCAGACTCCTCCTTCCGACGGCCCCCCCTTCCAGAGCGCCTCCACCGTGCCGTCGTTGTTTGTCATTCAGGGCCGCAATCGCGGCACCCGGTTCGATCTCTCCGCCCGCGAGGGCGCCGTGAGCATCGGCCGCGAGTCGGGCAACGTCGTCCAACTCGAGGACAACGAGGTCTCGCGGCGGCATGCCGAGATCCGCCAGGTCGGCGACAGCCACGTCATCGGCGATCTGAAGAGCTCCAACGGCACGTTCGTCAACAGCCGGCGGGTGGAGCGGGCAGAGCTCCATCACGGTGACCAGATCCTCATCGGCCGGACAGTCCTCTCCTATTCCCGCGACTCCGTCACCGATGCCCCCGGCGATCAGGTCGAGATCGTTACCCCGGTCTCCGAGGAAGGGTCGCGGATCGTCGCGGCACTCAAAGACGACATCCTCGACGGCTCGAGCGGCGGCGCGCCCGGCGACACCGACGACCGCTGGCTCGCCCGGGCCCGCAGCAATCTCCAGGTGATGTACCGCACGGCGCTCGCTGTCAGCCACACGCTTGACATCGACGAGCTTCTCGGCCGGATCCTCCAGCTCGTGTTCGAGTGGGTCGAGGCCGACCGCGGCTGCGTCATGCTCCTCGATCCCGACACCGGACAGCTGAAGACGAAGGCCCGCCGCGACCGGCGTTCGGCCAACGTCAGCTCGATGGCGATCAGCCGCACGATCCTCGACTACGTGCTCGACCACGGCGAAGGGGTGCTGACGAGCGATGCCCAGGACGATGATCGCTTCAGCTCCGGCCACAGTGTCCTGCGGACCGGCGTCCGCGAGGCGATCTGCGTGCCGATGCAGGGGCGCTACGGGACCGTCGGGATTCTCTACGTCGACACCACGACGCCGCTGGCCGACGCGCTGGGCGCCGGGCAGCGGCGCTTCAGCGACGAGCATCTCAAGCTCATGATCGCGATCGGCCACCAGGCCGCTCTCGCCGTTGAAGACACCACCTACTACTCCGCGATGGTGCAGTCAGAGCGCCTTGCGGCGGTGGGGCACACGATCGCCACCCTCTCCCATCACATCAAAAACATCCTCCAAGGGATCCGGGGCGGAAGCTATCTGGTGGAGATGGGGCTTGAGAACGAGGACCTCGGCGTCACCAAGAAGGGCTGGGACATCGTCTCCCGCAATCAAAACAAGATCTCCTCGCTCGTCATGGACATGCTCTCCTTCAGCAAGGAGCGCGAGCCCGACCCGGTGCCGACCGATCTTGTCGCGCTGGTCACCGACATCGTCGAGACGGTCCACCATCGTGCCGCCGAGGCGGGGACGACGATCCGCTGGAGCCCCCCCGCCGATCTCCCCCGCATGCTTTTCGACCCGGAAGGGATCTCCCGGGCGGTCCTCAACGTCGTCACCAACGCCCTCGACGCCGTCGAGGGGCGGCCCGACGCCCGCGTCGAGATTCGGGTCACGGCCGATTCTGGGAGCCGCCTCACACGGATCACGGTCAGCGACAACGGCGAGGGGATGTCGCCCGAGACCCTGTCGCGGATCTTCAACCTCTTCGTGTCGACAAAGGGCTCGCGCGGCACCGGCCTCGGGCTGACCGTGAGCCGGAAGATCCTCAAGGAGCATCACGGCGACATCCGCGCCGAGAGTCGCCTTGGCGAGGGGAGCACCTTCACCCTCGAGTTCCCCCTCCTTCTCGCCGGCGACGCACCGGCTGGTCCGGGCGCGCCAGGCGCCTCTGGCGACGACAGCGCTCCCGAAGACGACAGCGATGCCGACAGCGGCGACGACTTTGGCCGCGGCCCATCGACGATGCCGGGCGGCGGGGGGACGTCGCAGCGGACGCTCCCCGGCGGCGATCGCGTTCCCCGGGGCTCTGGCCCCCGTTCCCAGCCATGAGCCCTTCCCCGCCGGGCCGAGCGATCGGCAGCCTTCCGATCTCGTGTGTCGTCATCACCCGCGACGCGGGCGTCCGGCTTGCCGCCACGCTTGAAAGCGCCGGGGCTTGCGCCGAACGCCTCGTCCTCGACTCCGGCTCGACCGACGCCACAGTGGCGATCGCGCGGGAAAGGGGCGCGCGGGTCGAGCACCAGCCGTTTCTCGGCTTCGGGCTCCAGAAGCGCCGCGCCGTCGAATTGGCCACCCACGACTGGATCCTCTCTCTCGACGCCGATGAGGCGCTCGACGATGAGGCGGCCCGTGGGCTCGCCTCCCTCGATCTCTCCGATCCGCGCCGCTGCTTTGCCTGGCGACGGCGGACCTTCATCGGCGCAAAGGAAATGCGGCACGGCCCCTGGGGGCACGAGCGGGTGCTGCGCCTCTTCAACCGCACGGCTTCAGGCTTCACCGCGCACCGCGTCCACGAACGGGTCGACGGAGCGACGCCGCCAAAGCTCGCCCCCGGCTCGATCCTCCATCACAGCTTCAACGGCTGCGCCGACGTCATCGTTCGCTCGGCCCGGTATTCCGGTCCCAAGGCGGCGATCCTCCGCGACAAGGGGGAGACGTCGCCGGCGTGGATGCTCCCCATCCGCGGGCTTGCCGCCTTCACCAAGAGCTACTGCCTGCAGGGGGGATGGCGGGATGGCGCCGCGGGCTTCATTGTGGCGCTGTCGCGGGTCATTGATTCAACACTTCCCCGCGCCATCGTCAGCGTCGATCCGCCTCCGTCTCCGCCGGCCGATCGACCGGGCGCCCCGCCCCCTCGGTGAGCGTGACGAGCCGGTCAATCCCCACCACGTCGAACGCCTCCCGTCCGCCGCCGATCCACCGCACCTCAACGCGATCGACCGCCATCCCGGCCCCGAGCCCGAAGTGGAGCCGGCTGCCGAAGTGCCCCTGGTAGCCGCGGCCGGAGTGAACCTCGTCGACGAAGACGCCCTCCGGGGTGACGACGCGGACGAGTGCTCCCACGCCGTCGCGGTTCGATCCCCGGCCGACGAGGCGCAGCTGGAGCCAATGGTGCTCCCCGCCCCGTTCACGCTCGAGGTTCCGCAGGAGCGTTGGCGCCTCGCGGGCGTTGAGGATCACGCCGTCGATGTCGCCGTCGTCATCGAGATCGTCGAAGGCAGCGCCGCGGGCGCTGTGGCGGGGCATGGCATGGAGCCCCGCCGCGGCCGATATCTCCATGAATCGTTCCCCGACGTTGCGGAGGAGAACGTTGTGGTTGCGGTAAGCCGTTGCATCATCGAACTGCTCGACGAGATCGTTGATGTGGCCGCAGGCAATGAAGAGGTCGCGGCGACCGTCGTTGTCGAAATCGACGATCCCACAGCCCCACTTCACCCACGGCAAACTCCCGGCCCCGGCTCCGGTCCGTGCACTCACATCCTCGAATCCATGACCGGCGAGGTTGTGGTAGAGGACGGGCCGCTCCCCTTGGTAGGAGGTCATCCACAGGTCGAGCCAGCCGTCGTTGTCGACATCCCCACAATCCACCCCCATGCTGCCGTTGGGCTGCCCGATCATGTCGTAGGCCAGCCCCGTCTCCAGGCCGACCTCCTCAAAGCGCCCCGTGCCGTCGTTGCGGAAGAGGAAGTTCGCGGCGACATCGTTGAGGACGAAGATGTCGGTGTCACCGTCCCCGTCCTCATCGAGGCACACCACCCCCATCCCCGGCCCTGCCCTTCCGGCAATCCCCGATGACTCGCTTTGATCGCTGAACCGCCCGTCCCCCTCGTTGCGGAAGAACGTGTCGGGCCAGGCCTCGTAGTCGCGCGGCCCGTGGTAGAGAGGCACGCCCCGGATCCTCGGGGAGACATGTCCCTCGGGGGAAAAGCGGACGTAGTTGGCGGCATAGAAATCGAGATCGCCATCCCCGTCGGCATCGAGGAGGGCGAGGCCCGCGCCGAGCTTGTCGCCGTCGGCCGTCCCGGCAGTGGCAGTGACATCGAGGAACGTGCCGTCCCCCATGTTTTGCCACATCCGCTTCGGCCCGTAGTTGCTCGTGCAGAGGTCGGGGAAGCCGTCGTTGTCGAGATCGCCGACGGTCACCCCGACGCCGTACGAATCGTGATCGAGCCCGGCGGCGGCGGTGACATCCTCAAACCGCCATCCCCCCCGGTTGCGCACGAGCATGGCCCGCGGTCGGCGCCTTGGCTCGGTGCCGGGGAGATCGCTGCCATTGGGAAAGTAGAGGTCGATCCGGCCGTCGAGATCATGGTCGAGCGTCGCCAGGCCGGCGGTCACCGTCTCCGGGATGAAGCGATTGCCACTCCCGCCGTCGTCGTGAACAAACCCGATCCCGGCCGTGGCGCTTGTATCCTCGAAAAATATTGGCGGGGGCTCACCGTGGCTGGGACGGGCCCCCATGAACGCCGTCGCGCCGGCGACGAGGAGGAGCGAGCGCGCCAGCCATGTCAGACAGCGACGCGGCATCTCAAGGCCTCCGTTCCGGTGCGGGGCGAGCGTTGTGAGCGCGTTCCACGAGGCGCTGCGCCTCTTCCTCCCGCCCCTGCCGACGGTAGAGATCGACAAGTCCGGAGAGGGCCGCAGTTTGGGCCGGCGCGAAGTCGAGCGCCCGCAGCCAGTCGCGTTCGGCTGCGGCCTTGTCGCCGCCGGCTAAGTCGATTTGCCCGGCGTTTTGATACCATCCCCCCATCGTCTGGAGGAGCGCCGGCATGTCGTCGAGCCGGGCCGTGGCATTGGCCCGATCGCGGGCGAGGCTCTGCGCTTTCCGCTTGGCAAACTCGGCCTGGTGCTGGGCCGCTGCCTCCGTCTCGCCGAGCCGGCTGCAAGCGGTGGAGAGCCCGTAGAGGGCGTGGGCCGATGCCGGATCGATCGCGACGGCCCGCTCGAAGTCTCCCTTCGCGCCGGCATGATCCCCCTCCTGCAGTCGGGCGTGGCCGAGGAGCGTGAGCCGGTTGGGATTGCGGGCCGTGGCGGGGAACTCGCGGCCGAGCACCGCGACGGCTTCCCCGGGCCGACCGAGATTCGTGAGCGACTCCCCGAGGAGCACCTGAACTCCAGGGAGATCGGGGCGGGCGGCAAACGCCTCCTCGAGATGCTCGACCGCCAGCGTCTCCTCTCCCCGCTCCCGGGCATACTTGCCAAGGCGGAGGTGGGCCTCCGCCGAATCGGGATGCTCCGCAAGCCACTCCTCCCACAACCTCGTCGCTGCGGCGAGGTTGCCGAAGCGATCGTGCATTGTCGCCTCGAGATCGATCGGCTCGGGGGCAGCGGGATGACGCTCGCGGAGCGCTAAAGCGAGCGCCAGCGCCTCCTCGCGAAGCGCTGCAAACGACTCGGGAAGGGGCGGCCGCACGGCGCTCTGAGGGGCCGGGCCGCGCGGTGAATCGGGGACGATCGGGGAAACCCGCTCCTTCCCCCGCGGCCGCGGCTCGGCGACGGCCGCAACCGGCCCCGGCGCAGCCCGTGGCGCTTCACCACATCCCGACAGCGCGAGCGCAGCGATGCCCACCGCCGTAATTCCCAGCCCGACGTCGAGGCGACGCATCGATCCGATCCGCGCCTCCCGGGCAACGATCTCCACGCCGTCGCCTCCCCTCTTCAGTTCCGACCGAACCCCTGCCCGCCGCGGGCAGACGCTGCCGTGCGACTCTGATCCGGTGAGGATACCAGGGGTGCGAAGGGACCTGCCACGGCCGCCGGTCACTCGCCGCTGAGGACGGCGAGGAGGCGGTTGATGTCGGCCGGCAGCGGCGCCTCAAACAGCATCCGCTGCTGCGTGCTGGGATGATCGATGGCGAGGCTCGAGGCGTGGAGGGCCTGGCGGGTGAGGAGCGGCGCGCTCTCCCCCCGCAACCCCAGGAACGACCGGTCAACGACACCGCGACCACTGTAGAGAACGTCGGCGAGGACCGGGCAGCCTATGGAAGCCAAGTGGACGCGGATCTGGTGGGTGCGCCCCGTCTTCGGCGTCACCTTCAACAGCGCCGCCCTGCCGAATCGCTTCATGACTTCGTAGCGGGTGACGGCATCACGGCTGGTGGAGTGGTCACGGCGGACGGCCATTCGCTCGCGCTGGTAGGGATGGATGCCGATGGGAAGATTGATCTCGTCGCGATCGAAGCGTGGCTCCCCCTGCACGACGGCCAGGTAGGTCTTCTCGGTCGTACGGCGCTCAAACTGCCGCGCCAGCGCGTGGTGGGCTTCTTCATTGCGGGCGACGATGATCACGCCGCTGGTGTCGCGGTCGAGGCGATGGACGATCCCGGGGCGGGTCGGCCCGCCGACGGTGGAGAGGCCACCGGCCACCCGTTCGAGATGCCACTTGAGGGCGCCGGCGAGCGTTCCCTTCCAGTTCCCTTTGGCGGGATGAACGACCATTCCGGCCGGCTTGTTGACGGCCCCCATCACGTCATCGAGAAACAGGAAATCAAGCGGGATCTCCTCGGCCTCAGGCCCCGCCCGGGCCGGCTCCGGCACGGTGTAGGCGACAACCATCCCCGCCTTGAGTTGGAGCGACGCCCTCGCCACGACGCCATCAACCCTCACCCCCGCGGCATCGATCGCACGGGCCACGGCCGAGCGGCTCAAGCCCCCGGCATGGCGGACGACGAACTGATCGAGGCGGATCCCCACCGCGTCGCCATCGACGGTGAGGAGAAGAACCGTCCCGGGGACGAGCATCGGGCTCGCCCCGACAGGCTCCGCAGCCGCCGTCACCATCGCAGGGGCCGCCGCATCCGGCGGCAAGCCGATCCCCTCCGTCACGCCCCCCACCACCGGAACCAAGTCGGCGGCGACGGGAATCACATCGTCATCCACGTCGTCGCTGCGGGCGTCGTTCGGTGCGGGATTGGGGTTGCTCAGGCGATCACTCCTGCGCGGCGGGTGTGGTGGCAGGAGCGGCGTCAGCAGCCGGCGTTTCGGTCGCTGCAGCCGGTGCCTCGGTCCCGGCAGCCGGCGTCTCAGACTCGGGAGCCGGCGCCGCCCCTGCGGGCGACGCGTCACCAAAGCCGCCAGCGGGGGCCCCGAGGATCGGGCTGTTGTCGATCGGCGTCGGGGGCGTCATCTTCTGCGCGGCAAACCAGGCGTACCATTCCTGCGCCCGCTCCCCTTCGAGCGACCGCGATCGCTGCCGGGCCATGCCGGCGAGTGCTCCGCCGGGATAATCGCTGGCAACGGCTTCGTAGCCCTGCCGGGCGTCGTCGATCTTCCCCAGGCTCTCGTTCGCCTTGGCGAGCCCGAACGTGGCCCGTTCGGCGAGAAGCCCCTTTTGGCGGCCGACAAGGAGCGCCGCGTAGCCGTCGGCGGCAGCCTGGAGCTTGGGCATCGCCCGGTCGCGATCGACAAACAACAACTCCGCCCCCTCGTCAAGGGCCATCTCGGCCTGAATGAGATCGGCCCATTCGCCAGCAGGCGTGCCGGGATGCTGGGTGGCAACATCGGCCAGCGCCGCCGGATCGACCGGCGAGATGGCAAACATGTAGTCGTCCCAGCTCTTGGCAACGAGTGCCGCACGCTGCTGCTGGAGCCACAGCCAGCTGATCGCCGCCAAAAGCAGGCAGCCGATTCCCATCAGAATCGCCCGCAGATGGGGACGGAGGGCATCGACCGCAACGGCGATTCCATCGGCCAGCGCGTTCCCCCCGACCTCTTCAGCCTCCTCTTCGGCGGCGTCGGTGGTGGCAGGGAGACGAACGGGACGCCCCTCGCGCGTGGCGAGATTGTCGTCATCCTCGCCGCGCGCGGTCTGCCGCTCGCTGAAGCGGCGCTCGTGGTTGCGACTGTCGCCGGGCCTCGCCGAACGTTTCTTCATGGCTCTTCCAGTTCTTCACCTGCGGAAAAAACCAAATAGAAACGGCCCCGTCCGGGGCGTCAAGCCGATCTCGACCGATGGCCCCGTGAGCATGTGGTACGATCCGGCCCCGCTGACCGCCGGGCGATCCCCGACACCCCTCCGCACGGACGCTTTTCCACGTGAACGGACTCCCTCCGGACGTTCCCAGCTCCGCCTCCGCCGACTCCGACGTCGACGCCCTTGCCCCCCCCTCCGCCGCGGCCCTCCCGGCGCCGGAGGCGATCCCGGACGACCTGCCGGTTGACCTTGCAGACGAAGACGACGACCAAGACGGGGTCGAGGCCCCGGCTGACGGCCCGGCGGTACTCGGCTCCTTTCCCGGGCCAGCCGCCGCTGCGCCCGGACCTGCGGCCAGAGCGACGCACGCGCCGTCGCGCACCGGCTCCGGGCTCAATCCGGCACAGACGCAGGCCGTGCAGGCGCCGATCGGGCCGCTGCTGGTGCTCGCCGGGGCCGGCACGGGGAAGACTCGCGTCGTCATTGCCCGGATGGCGCACCTGGTGTGGCGCGGATCGCGGCCGTCGCGGATCCTCGCCGTGACGTTCACCAACAAAGCCGCCCGCGAGATGATGGCCCGCGCCAAGGCGTATCTCAAGCCGAAGAAGGTGCCGCGCGGCCCGGGCGGGAAGCTCCAGGAGGATCTCCCCGAAATCTCCACGATCCACTCCCTCTGTGTCCGCATCCTCCGCCGCCACGCCCCACGCCTCGGCTACCCGGAGCGGTTTGCGATCATCGACCGCGGCGAGCAGGAGGCAACCGCGCGGAAGGTGCTCAAGGAGCTGAAAGTTCCAGATACGACGCTCTCTCCAGGCGATCTCGTCGACCGGGTGAGTCGCTGGAAGAGCGCTGCGGTCCGCCCCGACGGTGCCATCGAAACCCTCTCGGCCGACGCCCCAGAGCACTGGACCCTCGCCGCCGCGGGCTACCGCCGCTACCAGCACGATCTCCGCGTCGCCGGGGCAGTCGACTTCGACGACCTCCTCATGCTCGTCGAGGAGCTCTTCGACAAGCACGAGGATGTCCGCCTCGCCGAGGCGGGGCGCTTCGACCACATCCTTGTCGACGAATACCAGGACACCAGCGGCATTCAGGAGCGGATCCTCTCGGCCCTCGCCCGCGATCACCGCAGCCTGTGTGTCGTGGGGGACGACGACCAATCGATCTACGCCTGGCGCGGTGCGCAGATCTCGCACATCCTCGAGTTCCCCGCGCGCTGGCCGAAGACGGTGACGGTGCGGCTGGAGGAGAACTACCGCTCGACGCCGGAGATCATCCACGCGGCCAACACGCTCATCGCTTGCAACAGCCGTCGCCACGGCAAAACACTCGTCTCGAAGGCCCCCTCCGGCCCGGCGCCCGCGATCGTCCAGGCGCAGGACGAGCTCGACGAGGCCCGTCGGATCGTCGGCGACGTCGAGGCCCGCTTCGCGGAGGGCTCGGTCGATCCTCCGGAGGCGGTGATCCTTCTCCGCACCGGCGAGCAGACGCGCGTCTTCGAACAGGAGCTGCGCCGCCGCAACATTCCCTACGAGCTGGTGGGGAGCCGATCGTTCTTCGAGCGCCGCGAGGTCAAGGACGTGATGTCGTTCCTGCGGATGATGGTCGACCCCGACGACGACATGGCCCTGTCGCGGATCGCGAACGTCCCCCCGCGCGGCCTCTCCTCCTCGGCCGTTCTCCAGGCGCGGACGGCAGCCCAGTCGGCGGGGCGGAGCCTGTGGCGCGAGCTGCTCGGGCGGCGTTCGGACGGGACCTTGAGCAACGCCGCGGCCGGCGGGCTGACGGCGCTCGAGAAGCTGATCACGCTCGGCAGCGGCGAGGTCCCCCTTCAACCGGCCGTCGCGATCCGGGCCCTCCTCGATCAAGCGGGCTACCGGGCGTTTCTCGAGCGCGAATACGAGGACGCGGCGGAGCTCGAGGCGCGCTGGCAGTGTGTCGAGCAGGTCGTCAACGGTCTGGCCGAGCACCAAGCTGAGCATCGCCAGGAGAAGGATGTCGGCAAGCTCGTCCGTGGTTATCTCGACGACCTCGTCCTCGACGTCAAGGAGGCGGAGCGTCCCAAGGACGACAAGCCGACGAAGCGTCTTCTCCGTCTCATGACGCTCCACGCCGCGAAGGGGCTCGAGTTCGACAACGTCTGGATGGTGGGGCTCGAGGAGGGGATCCTCCCGCACCATCGGTCGCTCGCCGACGGCCTGAATGCAATCGCCGAGGAGCGACGGCTGGCGTACGTGGGAGTGACGCGGGCCCGCAAGCGGCTCGTCCTCTCGATGTGCCTGACGCGGATGAAGTGGGGCAAGAGCCGCCCCTGTCGCCCGAGCCGGTTCCTCTACGAGCTCACCGGCCAGGCCGACAAGTTCACCGAGGAGCCCCCGCAACCAAAGAACGCACCGCCCCGTCCCGGCGCCAAGCGTTCCCAACGCCGCGGCCGTGGTTGACCACCGCCTCACCCGCGAAGGACCGACGGGAGCATCGCGAGCATCGTGCCGGTGCCGCTCTTTCCCTCGGCACAGCGGCCGTAGAGTTCGACCACGCCCCGCGTCAATCGGGCGCCGGCCGAGTGCCACGGAAACCACGGCGGCCGGATCGGCGACCACAAGGGAGCGCGGATCACCGAGTTGTGCACCAGCGGCAGGAGAAGCGGATCGTGGACGAACCCGATCCCGCTCTTCGGGGACGCGAGCGTCCCCCCGGGGAAGCCCCCCCACGGCACGTTGCCGAGGGCGTAGGCCAGCGCCGACCACGTGTTCACCGCCACGGCCCCGAAGGCGAGATGATCGACGAAGTCCTCGGCATGCCGGGCATCAACCGCCGAGAGCCCGTTGGGAATCGTCACGCTCGCTGCCAGCGACCCCGGCAGCCGATGTGAAAACGCCAGAGCCCGGCCGCAAAATCCGGCCAGATCGTTGGCGTCGAGCGGCACCTCGGCCACCACCGGCACAAACCACTCCCGAGCGAGGAGGCGATCGTCGGTCTTCATGTCGACGGCTGTGAACAGACTGCAGGGGAGCGTGCCGTCGGCTGGCGCGACGCGCCCTGTCGCCCCCTCCCAGTCGCGGACGGCACCGGGATACCAGCCCGGCCGCGGCGGCAGCGAGGCGAGCCGGCGCTCCACCAGGGCGAGGAAGTCCTCCCGCTGCGGCCAAGATTCACAGGTCACGATCCCCTTCGTGGCGATGCAGTTGAAGGAGGTGTTGTTGGCGATCGAGGCCGCGACGAGGTCGGCCTGAGAGGAAAGCTCGGCCCGCGAATAGCGCCCCGGAAGAATGAACCAGGGGGTGACGTTGCCGAGCTCGCAGGTGATCGGCTTGGAGAGGAGCGGGGCAGCCGAGCGATCTGAAGGATCGGCAGATCCCCACACGATCGCCCGGAAGGTCGCCTCACCGCCGGTGACATGGACGTGGGTCGTCTCCGCGGCCGAGAGGGCGGCCTGGGCCACGTCGGCGCCCCCCTCGATGATCGCGAGCAGGCCCGCCTCGACCAGCGGCCCGAGCGCTGACTCGAGGTGCGGCCGGAGCGGGGCATGGAGGGGATGGAGCTTGAGCAACACCCCGCGGCCATGCTCGAAGACCTGGGAGAGGACATCCGCAGCTGACAGGCCGGTGACATTCCCAGCCCCGAGCACCACGGCCACGCCGCCGGCGCGCGGACGCTCCTCCACCTCGCGACGCCAAGCCTGTTCGAAGTTGGCCAGGCCGCCGGGATCGTGACAGCGGACGGTGGCCGTCAAGCCCTGGTGGATCATCCCGTCATGGAGCGAGCCCGATGGACCGACAGCGGGGAGGAGATCGAGGCCGACAAGCGCCGGGGGCGTCCCCCCCACCGAGCGCCGGCCGGCGTGGAGGATTCGGGGCGCCGAGGGGGCACGGGGAAGCCCGCGCTCGGCGATGTCGAGCTGCGCCCGGGCCGTGAGGAGGCAGAGTCGGGCCGTTCCCATCGGCCCTGTCGCCAACTCCTCGGCAAGCGCCGAGCCGCTGCCAGGGACCGCGCGCTTGATCGCCACGGCCGCCTCGGCCCAGGGGGCAGCGACGGCCACCGTGGCAAGCGCCGTGCGACGGGCGAGTTCGGCACGCTCGCGGGCATCGGTGGCGGCGAAGCGGCGGGCGCCTGCCGCGAGCCGGCCGAGCACGGAAGACAACTCGGAGGTGTTCACGGCAGGCTCGCGGAGGGATCGGAAGGAAATCAGGGGAACGGCTGCGTGGACGGCGCGGGGAATGCTCCACGGCTCACACGTCGCGCTACTTGCCGACGCAGTGCCGCGAGAATATCCGGTCGAGGAGATCGGTGCCGATCGTGTGGCCGGTGACCATGCCGAGAGCATCGATCGCAGCCAGGAGCGACTCCGCGAGGAGTGGCTCCTCCGCCGGTCCGCCGGCAAGGCCCACCGCTGCGATCGCCTCCGCTTCCGCCAAGGCTTGCCGCGCCGCCACGAGCCCGGCCCGAATCCGCTCCGCTGCGCCACCGAAGCGAGGCAAGCTCGCCACCGCCGCGGCGATCTCGCGATGGAGACGATCGAGCCCCAGGCCGGTGGTGGCGCTGGTGGCGATCGCGGCGCCAAGGTCACCACTCGGAAGCCTGCGATCGCAGCGAGTGAGGATGTCGATCACAACCGCCCCGCGAGGCACGCCGATCTCTTCAGGGTCAGCGGGCCCCGCCCCCGGATCGCGACAGCGGAGGATGATCTCGGCCCGACCGATCTCGCCGATCCCCACATCCGCCGCCGCCGCGGCAAGCGGGGCCTCGAGCGGATCGGGACGCTCCCCTCGACGATTCCCCACGCCGGCGGTGTCGATGAGGAGCCATTCGACCGCCCCCGGCTGGCCGGCGCGCCCCGGCGCATCGCCCCGGACGACCGCCTCGAGCCAATCGCGCGTCGTCCCCTCCTCGTCGGCGACAAGCGCCGCCTCGCGGCCGATGAGGGCGTTGTAAAGGCTGCTCTTGCCGATGTTCGGCGGACCACAGATCACGACCCGCGGGAGCCGCCCGCGGGCGCCAGCGTCGCGCGACTCGACCTTCGCCATCGCGGCCTCGACGGCGCGGCCGATCTCGCCGAGCGCGGCGATCACGCCCCCCCAGAAGCTCGCGCTTGTCTCCCCGAGGCTGTCGGGGCTGCGCTCGTCGGCAAAATCGATGGCCGCCTCAACATCGGCGGTGAGGTCGAGGAGTCGCTCGCGGATCGCCTGGAGATCGCGGCCGACCCCGCCGGCGAGCCGGTCGAGGGCCTGCGAAAGCTCGCCAGGAGAGCGGGCATCGACGACGGCGAGCACCGCTTCGGCCTGGAGGAGATCGAGCTTGCCGGCCAGGAAAGCGCGGAGGGTGAACTCGCCCCCCCGGGCCAGCCGGGCCCCGAGCCGACAGGCCTCGCCAACGATCGCTTCGACCAGCGGCTGCGAGCAGGGGAGCTGCAGCTCGGCAAGCGGCCCGCCGGTCGGGCCAGCAGGGCCCGGCCAGCGGAGGATCTCGATGGCGATCGCCCCCCACTCACCCCCAAGCCGATCGGCGCGGAGCGTGGCGGGGATCGCCCGCGGGCCGGCAGGGAGCGGCGCAGGAAGGACGAAGAGTTCCTCGAGCAGCCGGTCGAGCCCTTCGCCCGAGAGCCTGACAATCGCGCGGACGCCCCGGCCGGGTACCGTGGCGGAGGCGACGATCAGGTCATCCGGCTCCCACATCGGTCACCTGCCGTTCACGCCTTGGCCGAAAGCATCTCACCGCTTCTTCCGCGACTGGCGGCGCTTTCGTTCTGCCTCGCCACCATGGGCAGCGCCGTTGGCCTCGGCTTTTCCACCGGTGGAGAAGAACGGCACGTCGATGATCCGTCGGCCGGCGCCCGTCGTGCCGCTGCCTCCCCCTCCCCCCGCCACGGCGCCGGTCGCCGGGGCCGCCGTCGGGAGCATGAGCCGCTCGGCGATCCCCCACAGACTCGAGGCGATGAAGTAGAGACAGAGGCCACAGGGCACTTTGAAGAACATCACCGCCATGAAGAACATCATGTACTTCATCACCTGCTGCTGGACCTGCGACTGCTCATCGACTGCCGGCGGCATGAAGAGGTGCTGCTGCCAAATGAACAGGGCAATCGTCGCCAGGGGAAACAGATTGAGGAACGGGCCGAGATAGCCCTCTGGCGCCGTCAGGAACGGCGGGAGGAGGTTTGACCAATCCCAGAACATGTCGGGGGCGGCGAGATTCGAGCACCAGCGGATCGCCGAGCTGAACAGCGGCGCCTGCCGCAGCTCGACGTCGGTGGCGAGCGACCGGTAGAGCCCCATGAAGATCGGGATCTGGATGAACACCGGCAGGCAGCCGCCGACCGGGTTGTGGTCGTGCTTCTTCCACAGCTCCTGCGTCGCCTGCGTCCGCTTGGCTGGGTCGTCCTTGTACTTTTCGGCGATCGCCTTCATCTCCGGCTGGAGAGCCTGCATCTTCTGCGTCGAGAGCGCCTGCTTCCGGCTCACCGGGAACATCGCCCCGCGCACCATGACGGTGAGGAGGAGGATCGCGATCCCGTAATTGCCGATCACGGCATGAAGAGCATGGAGGATGGCGATCATCGGCCGGGCGACCCAGCCGAACCAGCCGTAGTAGACGAGGTCGTCCATGGCCGCGGCCGGCGCCCCGTGACGGGCGAGGAGATCGGGCTTCTTCGGCCCGGCGAAGATTCCATAGCGGTGCCGAACCGGCTTCCCAGGCTCGAGCGCGATCGGCCGAGAAACGATCCGGGCGGTGACATCGACAAGCTTCTTCTTCGTCGCCCCGGGAACGTCGCCAACGGCGATCGGACGGACTTCGGCGAGATCGGGGATCTCGCTGTCGGTGGCAGGGATCAGCGCCGCAGCGAAGTAGAGGGCATCGACGCCAGCGAACGACAACGGCTTGCCATCACGGACAGACGTGGCCGGATGCTCGAGCTTGTTGTCGGCGATCTTCAGGCCACTGATGATTGCCGACTGCTCTCCGGCGAAACGCATCGCCACGTCGCGGACGGCAAGCGTTCCCCAGTCGCGGGCGACGCGGGCGGTGTACCACCAGCCTTCCGTCGGCAGCCCCGTCGGGCCGTCGAGGGCGTATTCCACCGTCGTCGGCTTGTCGGCCGCGAACTCGACAACGAGATCGAGCGTTGCCGGGCCGCCATCGGCGCCGGGCACGAGCCGGTATTCCTTGGCAACGGAGAGCCCGCCGGGAAGCCGGGTGCTGAACCGCACCCCCTCCCCTGCAGCGAGCGGCTCGGCCGACCAGTCGCGTTCGACGAGGCCCAAGCCTGGAAGCTCATCGAGCGGCTCACGACGCGACCGGCCATCGACCGATTCCAGCGACAGCCGGAAGGAGAGCGGATCGGCCGGATCGGCGTCGGGATTCTCCACAGGCGCTGCGAGGTATTCGGGACGGACGACCTCGAGCGGGCGACGATCGAGATTGACTTCGCACGACGACGCGGTATCCCCCCGCCGGTAGTCGACGGCAATCTTTCCCCCCGGCTTCGTGCCGTCGAGGGACCGATCAAGCCCCGCAGCATCGGTCACTGCCACGCCGCCGACCCGTTCGATGATGTCGCCGACGGCGAGCCCGGCCAGATGGGCCGGAGTCCCCGCGCCCACGACGCCGATGCGGCATCCCCCCGCCACCGGCGCCACGGCCAGGTGCCCCATCGCCCCGCGCCAGTCGTCCTGATCGTGATAGCGCTCGCCGGCCAACTCGATCCGCTCCACCGCCGCGCCGCGGCTGGTGAGCGTGTAGAGCACTTGGGAAGCGGCTGTCGGATCGAGCGATCCGAGAGCATGGCGGGTGCGCGGGGCCGAGGCCTCGGCCGGCTCGGCGGCCGCGTCGCCAGCCCCGACAGCCGTGGCGTCAGGGTCGCCGCCGGCCTCGGCGAGGTCTGCGGGCTTGTCTGCCGCGAACGCTGCGGCCACTTCCTTCGCGGCAGCGACCGGCAATTCGGCATCTCCCGGCTCGGCCAGAGGGCGGGGGAAGAGCCATGCCTGGAGGAGTTGACTGCCGAAAATGATCGCGAAGGCAATCAGTGCGAATTGAACGTGACGGCGTTCCATGATCTCCTCGGGCGATTCACCGCCCACCGGGCTCCCTGGCAGGAGCCACTCCGGCCGCAGCACGGGATCCGTGCCGCATCGACCGCTGCCGCCGACTGATCCGGGCCCTGAGCGTGCGGCGGGGAAACGCCACTCGAGGCCGGAGGGCCGCAGACCGCGACCTTCCACCGTGATTCGGCAGTATACCAGCCGCCGTGGGAATCCCCGGGAGTCGGGATGAAGGCGGGCCTGGACGGACGGGACGCAACAGCGGCTGCGGAAGTCCAGCCGCCATGATGACGGCTCGAGGGGATATCAGCGGCCGACGAGGAGCCGGTCGCCGAGATAATTGTCGAGATCAGCGACCGCGTAGATCTTCTTGCAGGTCACATCCGCGGGATAGCGGATTCGCCGGAAGCGGACGACGACATCGTCGTCGGCATGCCCGGTCTCGACGATCACGTAGCTGGCGCGGGAATCGAGGTCGCGTGGCTGCCCCACCGAGCCGACGTTGACCATCGCCTTCGGCCCCGGAAGCGTCCGCCGCCATTCCTCGTCGGTCAGGCTGATCTCTGGGGCTTCAAACTGCGGCGCCACGGTGAACACGCCGGGAATGTGGGT
>CAJAYZ010000389.1 GCA_903949225.1 uncultured Planctomycetaceae bacterium | reverse complement strand
GTGAGGGGGTCGATCGGGGAGGGATGACTGGCACGAGCCGCGGGCTGAGCCGCGATTTCCTTCCCAGGACGTGGGCGACATAGGTGTTCATCACGGCCCGCAGCTCCCCGAGGACCGGGGGATCGATCGGCCTCTCGACCGAGCCTGCGCGGAGGCTGCGGAGGACAGCGAGGGCCGCCGACGAGACCGAGACGACGACCCGGCGGCCGCGGCGGCAATCCGGGCAGAGCACGCCACCATCGAGCATCCCGAAGGCGATCCGCCCCGTGTCGGGAACGGCCGCGCGGCACTCCGCGCAGCGTCCCAGCGCCGGAGCCTGGCCGGTCGCACGGAGGGCGGCGAGTTCGAAACGGATGACGCGAGGCCAGACGAGCGCGTCGGGGCCTTCATGGTCCGAGAGATGGTGGAGTGTCGTGCTGGCAACATCGAACAACTCCGGCTGCGGATCGGCGTCCGCGGTAAGGGCATCGAGCATTTCGGCGACATACATTCCGCCGTGGACCGCCGCCAGGCTCGTGGCGACGCGAAACCTTCGTTCGAGGAAAGCCTCGGTGAGCAGGTCGAGTCCGCCCGACGATCTGCGGAGGACGAGTACCTGACAGGTCGAAAGCAGGTCAAGGGCGCCGTCAAAAGCACTCTTCGGCCGCCACGCTCCCTTCGCCAGGGCCCGCAGCTTGCCGAGCTCGCGGGTGAAGAGCGTCACCACGGCGCTGGTTTCCCCGAACGGCACGGCGCGGATCACAACGGCGTGGGCCTTGTCCGCAGCCATCGGGCTTCAATCCGGGGGGGAGAGGCGGGTGACGCGGACTCGGTCAACCCGGTTACGCGTGGCGGCGAGCACCTCCCACCGTCCTCCGTGCGACTCGAAGTGTTCGCCGGCGACCGGGATCCGGCCGAGATGGTGGAAGACAAACCCGCCGACGCTTTCGTAGTCGGCTTCCATCGGCAAGTCGAGCCCGGTGGTACGGGCAAGATCCTCGAGGCGGACATTGGCCATCGCCTCGCACACCCCCTCCGATATCTGGCGAAGGCCATCGGAGAAGGCCTCGTCGTGCTCGTCGGCGATCTCCCCGACGATCTCCTCCAGCGCATCCTCGATCGTCACGACCCCCGACACGCCGCCGAACTCGTCCGTCACCACCGCCATGTGCGTGTGTGTCCGCTGAAACTCGCGGAGGAGGTTCTGGACGCTCATCGACTCCGGGACGAAATACGGGGGGCGAAGGAGCGGCCGCATTCCCGGCGACGCCGCAGGAGCGCCTCCGCCGGCAGCAGCGGCGAGGTGCATGAGGAGCTCGCGGGAGTGGAGGATCCCGATGACGTCGTCGGGGGAACGGTCCCAGACCGGCATCCGCGTGTGGGCGCTCTCGGTTGCCACGGCGAGCACTTCCGACCAAGCAGCGTTCACCGGGAGCGTCACCATCGACGTCCGAGGCGTCATGATCTGCGCGACACGGGCGTCGCGCAGATCCATCACCCCCTCGATCATGTCACGGGCCGCTCCCTCCAGCCGCCCATCGCGCAGCGCGTCATCGACCACCTGCCGGACCTCCTCCTCGACCGTCGGCTCGTCGCTCTCCCCGCCGCGCCTGCCGAACGCGCCGCTGAGGAGATTCGCAAGCCAGGCAACGCCGACCACGAACGGCTTCACCGCGGCGACCAACGGCCTCCAGATCGGCCAGATGGCGACGAGGATCCGCGGGCCGACCGTCCGCGCCAGGAGCATCGGCGCCGCCACGAGCAGAAACCACACGATCCCCATCCAGAGAAGCATCACCGGCAGGCGAATCCGCCCCGGCACCAATTGGAGATCGAGCGAGTGCGCCGCAACGAGGGTCGCCGCCGTCGCAGCGACCACCACGATCGTGGCTGCGATGAAGGCCACCGGTTCGCTGCCGTCGACAATCTCGTCGGCCAACTCCGGCACGCCCCGATCGCGACACAATTCGTGAACGCGGTGGCGCGGCGCGCCTCGGGCCGCGCGCGCCTGGACCGCCGCCATGCTGGCGATCCCGAGAAGCAGCAGCGCCATGCCGAGCGGCTCGGGGCTCATCGTCCCCCTCCGTCACCACGTGGCTTCGATCCGCCGGCCAGTCGCGGCGGGGCCGGCAGTCCGAGCGCACCCATGAGCGTTCGCTCGCGGCGCCGCATCGCGCGCCGCGGCCCCGGCGAGAGATCATCATGGCCGGTAAGGTGGAGGATTCCGTGGATCACGTAGTAGGCCGTCTCCAGACGCGGGGTCGAGCCAACTTCCTTTGCCATCCGCACCGCAGTCTCGGTGCTGACGACAATGTCCCCGCGCAGGACGCCGTCGTCCCCCGGCATCCCCGCCGGATCGGAGAGATCAAACGTGATCACGTCGGTGGGGGTTGGGTCTCCCATCCATTCTTCATGGAGCCGGGCGATCCGCCGGTCGTCGCAGAGCAGCACCGAGACCTCGGCCGCGGTCACCTTCTCCGCGCGGAGGGCCTTCCGGATGAGCCGCTCGAGCCACCCGCTCCCGAGCTTCACGCGCCGCTGACGATCGACAACCTCGATCACCAACTCGTCATCCCCCGCACCGCCGGCCTTGCGGCCAGCGGACGGAGCCGATCGCTGCCGCTGTTTTCCTCGGGTCACGGGCACGGCATCCAGCGGGGCAGCACTTTATCCACGGCCTCCTAAGCCGTCCTCTGCTGATCAGGATACTTGACGCGGCCGTGATAGACGGCCGTCAGGCTTTTCACGAGGCTCTGCTCGATGATCTCGAGCTCCTCGAGCGTCAGGCCGCACTCATCGAATTGGCCGTCGAGGAGCCGCTTCATCGCCAGATCGTGGACGAGCCCCTGGATCCGGGCCGGAGTCGGCTCGGTGAGGGCCCGGCTGGCGCTCTCGACGGCGTCGGAGAGCATGAGGACCGCCGACTCGCGCGTGCTCGGCTTCGGTCCGGGGTAGCGGTAGGTGTGCTCGTCGACGTCGCCGCTGTCGGGATTGGCCTGCTGCCGTTCGGTCGCCCGCCGGTAGAAGTACTCGACGAGCGTCGTGCCGTGGTGTTCGGCGATCAAATCGACGATCGGAGTGGGAAGGTTGTATTGCCTGGCCAGCTCCGCCCCCTCCTTGACGTGGGCGACGATGATCAGGGTGCTCATTGCCGGAACGAGCGACTCGTGGCGGCTCCCTTGCTGGCCTTGGTTTTCCACGAAGTAGACCGGCTTGAGCATCTTGCCGATGTCATGGAAATAGGCCCCGACACGGACGAGGAGGCCGCGGGCGCCGATCGCCTCGGCCGCCGCCTCGCCGATGCTCGCGACGTTGATCGAATGGTTGTAGGTGCCAGGCGCACGGCGGACGAGCTCTTGGAGGAGCGGATGGGCAACGTCCCCCACCTCGAGCAGGCTCAAGTCGGTGAGGACGCCGAAACTTCGCTCGATGAAGGGGAGGAGCCCCGTCATGAGAAAGCCCGCCAGGAGCGTCCAGATTCCGGTCCTACCGGCGTCGTAGAGGAGCTGGGTGCTCATCGATCGGCCGTCGAGGAGTTCGGCGCCGAGCTGTGTCGCCAGCACCACCACCCCGGCCCACAGTCCGACATAGATGAGCTTGCTACGGCTCCGGAGCCGCCCCATCCAGAAGATCATCGCCGCCGACGCGGCGGTGAGGGTGATGTAGTCGACGAGGCCACGGCCGAGGCCAACCACCACGACGAGCGCCACCTCGGCAGCAAGGAGGAGGGCGAGATCCTCGTCGTAGGCGATCGCCACCGTCATCGCGAACACGAGCAACGGCACGATCTCCGCCCGCCAGGCATCGCCCGAGGCGAACAGGCAGATGATCGTCGTCACCACGGCCAGGCCGAGGAGCGTGGCGACATGGCCGAGGTCGTCGAGAACCTCGCGGTGATGCATGTGGACATAGAAGCCGGCCAGCGTGAACATCGCGACGAACAGCCCGAGCATCGACAGCGCCCGCCCCGCCCGTGGCCGGGCATCCTGCCGGCGTACATATTCTTCGTGTTCGTAGCGCAGCAGCGCCAGCTCCTCCTCGCGCACCAGCTCACCGGGCGCGGAGAGGATGTCGCCGGCGGCATAACGGACGAACTGCTGCGGCGTCTTCTCGCGGGCCTCCGTCCGCGCCTGCTGGGTCGCTTCGAGATCGATCTCGAGCGAGCCGGCAAGCTTTGGCCCGACCCAGGCATCGATGCGGTCGGCAAAAGCCCCCGCCCCGAGCTCCTCGTGGAGGCGGAGTTGGAGTCGATTCTTCGCCTCGCCGAGCAGCACATCGGCCACCTGGACGCGGGCGATCGTGGCGAGATTCCCCAACGGATGGACGTCGATCTCGGTCTGGCTCCCCTCGTCGACGCCGTGCTGGATCGTCTCCAGAACGCCGGTCGCGATCAGGTCGGCGAAGGCCTGATCGATCCCCTTGTCGAACTCCAGCTGTTTTTCTTTCGTGTCGAGGTGGGAGCGGAACTCGGCAAACTCGGCGCGTTGAGCCGCCAGGGCCGGGTCGACAGCGGCATCCCCCCCTACGCCAGTTGCGGCAGGACCATCGTCGGCGACGGACGACGTGACCTCCTCCGTCGCAGACGGCTGGGCCGCAGCTTCGTCGGTCGCCTTCGCCGCGCCTGATCGGCCAGCGTCGACCACCGCTCGCTCGGGAAGGTCGACGAGCGTCTCCGCCGCCTCGGGCGCGAACTCAAGCCAGGCATCGGGGGTGACGAGGTCGATCGCATCGGCCGCGCCGATCTCGGCCGCCCGGTTTTTGAGACCATCACGGAGGCGGAGGAGCGGCGCCGGATCCTGGGTGTAGACGACCCGCACCTGCGCCGCGGCCCGCTCCTGAGCGGTGCGAGTCCGCTCCTGATCCGGCTTCTCGAAGGGAACGCGGGCTGCGATCCCGCGGGAGGCAACGGAGCCGGTGTGCCAAGGCATCGGCTCCGTCCAGCCGTGGAGGGCGACCAGCAACACCGTGGCGGCCGCCAGACAGAGCGCCAGGCGGAGGAGGACCTCCGATCGCGACGCCCGCTCGAAGAGCGCCCCGAGGAACCCCTGCGGCCCCTCCACGGAATGGCCGCGACGGACAGTACGGCGGTAGGAGGAGGGTGCTACGGGCATGGTGCGACAGCGGCGACGGAGGGAGCGGGGGAGTGTTTCAATCAGCGGGGAGGGCGACCGTGGTCGTCGTGGGCCTCGTCGTCATAGGCCTCGACGATCCGCTGCACGAGCGGATGGCGGACGATGTCGCTCCCCGCCAGACGCACCCGGCAGCAGCCGGGGACATGCTGGAGACGCCGCATGGCGTCGACGAGCCCGCTGGTGCGGTTGGGGGGGAGATCGACCTGCGTGGTGTCCCCTGAGATCACCATCTTCGAGCCGAGCCCGAGCCGAGTGAGGAACATCTTCATCTGCGCGACGGTCGTGTTTTGGGCTTCGTCGAGGATGATGAAGGCGTTGTTGAGCGTCCGCCCGCGCATGTAGGCCAGCGGCACCATCTCCACCACGTCCTGCTCCCCGAGCCGTTTGAGGAGCTCGAAATCGATCAGTTCGCGGAGAGCGTCGAGAACGGGGCGGAGGTAGGGATTGATCTTGGCCTGGAGATCACCGGGCAGGTAGCCAAGGCTCTCGCCGGCTTCGACCGCGGGGCGGACGAGGACGATCTTGCGAACCTGCTCGGCTCGCCACAGCGACACCGCCATCGCCACGGCGAGAAAGGTCTTTCCACTGCCCGCCGGACCGTTGCAGAGGACGACATCGTGTTCGCGGATCGCCCGCACGTAGGCTGCCTGTCCCTCCGAGCGCGGCATGACGTGCCGGCCGGCACGGTGGACGTCAATCGGCTCATGGTGAACCGGCGCCTCTTCACCGGTCACCACGGCGATCGCCTGCGCGACATCGGTGCCATCGACGCTCCCGCGGTCACGGGCCACGCGGTCGAGTTGCTCGAAGACGGTCGTGGCCCGCTTGACGGCTCGCTCTTCCCCCTCGATGCGGATCGAGTCTTCGCGCGCCGAGACGGTCACGCCCAGCGCCGTCCGGATCCTGCGGAGGTGCTGGTCCCGCGGGCCGAAGATGGCCAGGATCCGCTTGGAGTCGACCACCGCGATCGTCGTGCGGGACATCGGAGCCCGCGACGCATGAGGCGTCGACGGTCTCGAGAGGAGGGGATGGACCCGGATAGCCCGAAGTATACCCGCCAACCGACGCCATGCGGTGGCAGAGGATCGAGCCGGCGTCTCCGCCAGCCCGAGATCGGGGCATTCCAGCATGAAAACAGCAAGAAAAATCCCAGAGCGGCCTACCGATCCAGCCCCGGCCAGAGGGGGATCGGCGGCCGCACCGGGCCACCACCAAGCTGTCAGTCGGCGCGGCGAAGGCAGTAGAGACGCGCGGCGGTGCGGATCAGGAGCCGGTCGCCGGCGAGGGCCGGCGTCGCCATGCACATGTCATCCTCTGCCAGCGAATTGGCATGGAGCGGTTGGAAGCTGTCGCCCCCCTCAAACACGAACGTCACGCCATCCTCGTTCAGGCAGAACACCTTCCCGTCGGCTGCCCAGGGGGACGCCGTGAAGGCCCTGCCCTCAGGGATCCGCTGCGGAGAGTACAGTTCCCGGCCGTCGTTCCCGGCGTAGGCCGCGAGGAATCCCCGGTCGTGGAGGACATACACGCGGCCATCGACGGCGAGGGTCGACGGGTTGTAGGGGGCGGCTGACGGCTGGCTCCAGGCGATCGAAGCGTTTGACGTCTCACCAGGCGCGAGGGAGATGTCGCCACTGGCGCCGGGACGGATCGCATAGAGCGGCTTGGTGCGGTCCATCACGTAGCCCGAGGAGACGCAGAGCAGGCCGTCGTGTTCGTACGGGGTGGCGATCGTGATCGACGACATCCCCTGGAGCGACCAGAGGAGCTTGCCGTCGGTGTCGTACGACCGAACCTTGCCCGTGCCGGCCGTGACGATCTCCGTGCGCTGCGGCGTCACCCACACCAGCGGCGTGGCCCAGTTGCTCTTCTCGTCGCGATCGGTCTTCCAGATCTCGGCGCCGGTGGTGGCATCGACGGCGACGATCTCGGAGGTGTCTTGGGTGTCGTGGACGAGATAGATCCGGCCTTCATGGAGCGCCGGTGAGGCGGAGGTGCCCCAGCCGTTGCGCATCGCGCGGGGGGCGATCTCGCGACGCCACTGCTCGTTGCCATCGTGATCGAGGCAGAACAGGCCGACATTGCCGAACAGACACCACAGCCGGTCGCCATCGACAACCGGCGTCTCCGCGGCATAGCTCCCCTTCACATGGATCGGTTGCGACGGCTTGCCTTCGTGGAGCGTCTTCTCCCAGCGGATGCTCCCGGACTCGAGGTCGAGGCAGAGGACCTTCCAACGGTGGATCGCCTCGGAGGGCTCCGTCCGATCGCCGCCGAAGTACAGCCCCTTCTTCGCCTCCTCGACCTCACCGGTCGATTCGCAGGTGGTGAGGAAGATCTTGTCGCCCCAGACCACCGGCGACGACCACCCACGCCCGGCGATGTCGGTCTTCCAGGCGACGTTCTCGGTCGCCGACCAGCGGTCGGGAAGACCCCGGCCCAGCGCCACACCGCGCGCCTCCGGTCCACGGAAGGCCGGCCAGTTTCCCTCCTCCGCATGCCCCTGCCGGGCCCAGCAGCCAAGGAGGAGAGCCACGGTGAGAAGCAAGCGATTCATGGATGGACCCCCGAAGGAGGAGATTGGCGACAAGAACGCGACCGGCGTCGGGCGCTCAGGAAGGAAACGAGTTCACCCACAACAGCCATGCGGCGGGGGCGGCGAAGAGCAGCGAATCGACGAGATCGAGTCCGCCACCGAGGGCACCGAGGGTGGCCCCGGAATCCTTCACCCCGGCCTCACGCTTCAGGAGCGATTCGGCGAGGTCACCGAGCATGCCCGCCGTGCCGACGAACACCCCATGAACGATCCAACCACCGTACGGCTCGGCGCTCCCGCCGTCGGCCGGCGTGAGCAGAACACGGAGCGGGATGAGCACGAGCCACGACGCGAACAGCGCTCCGCACAAAGCTCCGACCGCTCCAGCCCAGGTCTTGCCCGGGCTCAGACCGGGGGCCATCCGCCGACGGCCGATCGTCGATCCGACAAGGTAGGCAAGCACGTCGCCAAACTTCACCGCTGCGATCATCGCCACAAGCGGCAACAGCCCGGGACGGTGCCAGCCGCCATCGTAGGTTGGCGTGCCGGTGAGGCGGAGGCTGACAAGAAAGCCGAGCGGCAGGGCGACAGCCAAGAGCCCCAGAGCCGTGCCGGCCAGTCGTTCGATCGCCCCGCCCCCTTGGCGATAGCCCGCCATCTCCACGACGAACGCCCCGATCATCGTGGCCACGGTGGCCGCGGCGGCCCATCCAATCGAGTCGAGCGGCGCGCCTCCAGCTGCGGCCGAGCGGAAGGCGGGATTGCCGAGGGCAGCGGCCAGCGGCACGGCGACGCAGCCGGCGACGAGCACCGGCAGCCGGGGGGCGAGCCCCCGACGGGCGAGGATCGCCGCCAGTTCGATCGCCGCGGCACAGGCGAGCAGGAGGGCCACGGGGAGGAGCCACTGCGCCGCTCCGGCGCCCCACAGGCCGATTGAATCGGCCCACACCAGTGGCAGGAACGCACCGAGCAAACCCAATCCCATGATCACGCGCGCCGTCCGCGCCTGGGCCGCCGGCCTGGGGGGGATGCTCTCCGGAATCGGCGCGGCAAGGCCTGGAAGCGTCACGGTTTCCCCAGCCCCCCAAAGCGACGCTCGCGGGAGGCGTACGAGGCGATGGCCGCGTCGAGTTGCGCCTCGTCGAAGTCGGGCCAGGCAGCGTCGGTCACCCACAGTTCCGCGTAGCTGATCTGCCAGAGGAGGAAATTGCTCACCCGCATCTCGCCGGCGGTGCGGATGAGGAGATCGGGATCGACCATCCCGGCGGTGTCGAGCGCCGCGGCGAAGCGATCCTCGTCGATGCTCTCCGGATCAAGGCGGCCCTCCCGCACCTCGCGGGCGAGGCGCCTGGCGGCCTCGACGATCTCGGCGCGGGCGCCGTAATTGATCGCCAGACAGAGCTTCATGCCGCCGTTGCCGGCGGTGAGTTCGGCGGTCTGATCGAGGGCGGCGAGAGTTTCCGCCGGCAGTCCATCGCGACGGCCGATCATCGACAGTCGCACGCCCTGCTCCATGAGGAGCCCTCGTTCCTCGATGAGATACTGCTCGAGGAGGCACATCAGAAAGGCAAGTTCGGCCTCGGGACGCCGCCAGTTCTCACTGGAGAGGCAGTAGAGGGTGAGTTGCTCGATGCCGAGGCGCACGCACTGCTCGGTTGTCCGCCGCACGCTCGCCACGCCCCGACGGTGCCCCTCGATGCGGGGCAGGCCGCGCGTCATCGCCCAGCGTCCGTTGCCATCCATGATGATGGCGACATGCCGCGGAAGGGAGTCGGGGCGCGGAGCAGCAGGGGCGAGCGGAGCGGTCTCGACCGGCGCCGCCACCGGCGTCAGGCGTTCGCCGCCGAGGGGTGCGGGTGTGGTGGCCATGGCTTCGGGGGGCTGCCGGCGAGGTTGCGGTCGCGGAGGATCGTCTGGGCCCGGTCGGGGCCAACAGACACGATCGAAACCCTCCGACCGAGGAGTTCACCGATGCGGTCGAGATAGGCCCGGGCCTGACGGGGAAGGTCATCGTAGCCCCGCACGCCCGTCAGGTCGTCCCTCCACCCAGGGAGGGTCTCGTAGACGGGAACAGCCTTCTTGAGATCGTCGATGTGGCTGGGAAATTGGTTGACGCGGCGGCCGTCGATCTCGTAGGCCGAGCAGATCTTCACTTCGTCGAGTTCAGACAGGACATCGAGAAGCATGACGGCAAGGACATCCACCCCGGAAAGCCTGGCGGTGTAGCGGGCGGCCACGGCATCAAACCACCCGCAGCGGCGCGGCCGATTCGTCACCGTGCCGTACTCGTGGCCACGCTCCCGGAGGTGCTCGCCGACGGCGTTGATCTGCTCGGTGGGAAGCGGCCCCCCTCCGACGCGAGTGGAATAGGCCTTCACCACGCCGATCACCCGGTCGATCCAACGCCCGGGCACGCCCGAACCGCTCGACACGCCGACACCGGACGAATTGCTGCTGGTGACAAACGGGAACGTGCCGTGGTCGATGTCGAGGAGCGACCCTTGGGCGCCCTCGAAAAGAAAGCGCTTTCCGGCCTCGATCTCGTCGAGGAGGAAGGCGGTCGTGTCGGCGACATGCGGCCGGAGACGCTCGCCGTAGGCGGCGTATTCGGCGTGGATCCGGTCGGCATCGAGGGGCTCGATCGTCGCCTCACCGACTTTCCAGCCGGCAAAAAGGCTGTTTTTGACGTTCACGACGTGGGCGAGCTTGTCACGGAAGTCGGGGCGGTAGAAGTCGCCGAGCCGAATAGCCAGCGACCGGCCGACCTTGTCGCGGTAGCAGGGGCCAATCCCTCGGCCGGTGGTGCCGATCGCCTCGCCGCCCGACAGGCTGCCGTCGAGAAAGCGGTCTTCGCTGACATGCCAGGGAAACACGACATGGGCCCGGTCGGAGAGGAGGAGCTTCCGACCGATCGTCACACCCCGCGATTCGAGGCCGTCCATCTCCCGGATCACGCTGGCGGGGTCGAGGACGACGCCGCCGGTGACGACACAGGCAACGTTGTCACGGAGAATCCCGCTGGGGATGAGCGACAATTTCCAGGTTTGGCCGCCGGAAACAACGGTATGACCGGCGTTGGCCCCCCCCTGGTAGCGGACGACGACGTCGTGATCCTCGGTGAGGAGATCGACGAGCTTCCCCTTCGCCTCGTCACCCCATTGCAGACCGATGACGCAGGTGCCGGGCACGGAAGGGGATCCTCGGAGGGGGAGTGGAGCGAAGGGAGACGGCGATTCCGCCGGAGGCGGCCGCAGCATGGCCCACCCGATGTAGAGTCTAGAACCGGCCCACCCCCGGTCAAGCCGCTGGCGGGCCGCGGGAGAGGGGCTGCAAACGGCCGGCTGGACAGGCGGCCAAAGCCTCCTTTCCAGGGCGGCCTGGATTCCGGCAGACACCCTGACCCCTCGGCCCCCGCACTGGCTGGGGCCTCCATCCACACGCATCGAGCATCCCATTCCCATGACGAAGCCGAAGTCCACCGGCACGGTCTTTCACGTCGGCGGCGGAGACGCGCGGCAGACGCTGGCCGGATTCCTCCGCGCCAAGCTCGACGGGGCGAGCTGGTCGCGGGTGCAGAAGCTGGTCCGATCTCGGCATGTGATGATCCACGGCAACATCTGCACCGACGTGGCGCGGCGCCTTCAGGACGGGGAGGTCGTGAAAATCCTCCCCGAAGCTGCCGCAGCCCCTCCCCGGGCCGACGACGTGAAGATCGTCCACGTCGATGACGCCGTCGTGGTGGTCGAGAAGCCGGCCGGCCTCACCACCACCCGCCACGCCGAGGAGCGCGACTGGCCTGCCCGCCGCCGGCAGGTCCAGCCGACGCTCGACGAGCTCCTCCCGTCGGTTGTGCAACGCTTCATCGACGGTCGTTCGCGGCGCGCCCCCACCCCCCGCGGCGGCCCTCCCCGCGGTGGGCAGGAGCGGACCGGGCCGCGACGCCTCCCGCCAGTGCGGGCCGTTCACCGCATCGATCGGGAGACCAGCGGCCTGCTCGTGTTCGCCCGCACCGTTCCGGCCGAACGAATCCTCGCCGAGCAATTCCGCGCCCACACCACGCAGCGCCGCTACCTGGCGATTTGCGTCGGAAGGGTTGAGGCGGGCACGATCATCTCCAACCTTGTCCGCGACCGCGGCGACGGCCGGCGCGGCTCTGCCGACGGCGAGGAGGGAAAGCGGTCGGTGACGCACGTCGTCCCGGTGGAGCACTTCGGCAACGACTACACCCTCGTCGAATGCCGGCTGGAGACGGGCCGCACCCACCAGATCCGCATCCACATGGCCGAAAGCGGTCATCCGGTCTGTGGCGAACGGGTCTACTCGGCGCCCCGTGGCAGCGAGCTCGTCGATCGCTCGCAAGCCGCGAGAGTGGCTCTCCACGCGGCCGATCTCGGCTTCGTCCACCCGGTCACCGGGGAGGAGCTGCGGTTCTCGAGCCCCCTTCCGACCGACATCGTCCTGCTCATCAAACGCCTCCGCGGGCTCGGCGCCGGGCGGCGCGGCGTGAGGCGTCCGCCGGCCAGGCTGCAGGAAGCCCCCCAACCAGACTCTCCGCACGGCGACGGCACGCCCCCCGAACACCGCTCAGCAGGGGCCCCACCGGAACTGGCTCCCCCCCTCCCCGCCGACGACTCGCCGGATGTCGGTGACGACGACCATCTCGACGACGATTGATCCTGTTCCGCGCCATCGAAGCCCCGCGCCCGCCGGCTATCATGCGGGGCCGCCTCGGCTGGCGGCGTGCCCCCCGGTCAGCATCGCCCCCCACACCCGGAGCCCGTTCGCCCCATGGACGCCGTTCGCTTCCGGCATGCCCACTTCACGGCCCGCTTCCCGGCCGGCCATCGCTACGCGCCGTCGCACTTCTGGATGACCTCGGTCGATGGCGGCGAGGTGTGGCGGGTGGGGATGACGAAGTTCGCCACGCGAATGCTTGGCGAGCTGGTGGAGATGCTCCTCGACGTCACCCCCGGTGCCCCGGTCTTCGGCGGCCAGCGGCTCGGCACCGTCGAGGGCTTCAAGGCGGTCAGCGACCTTTATTCCGTCATGGATGGAGAGTTCGTCGAGACCAACCCGCTCCTTTCGACCGAATCGTGCCTGACCCACTCCGATCCGCATGGCAATGGCTGGCTGTACGCCGTCCGCGGCCGGCCGGCCGAGGGAGATCTCGACGTCCACGGCTACGTCGCCCTCCTCTCCGGGACGATCGATCGGCTCCATGCGTCCCGCTATAGTGGCTCTTCTCCCTCGGCCGACGACGAGTCTCCCGACAGCCCCTGACCGCCCCATTACACCCCTTCACCGAGAGCCTCCTCCATGCCCCCCACGCCAGCCCGTTACGTGATGATCGGCGGCTTCCTCGGGGCGGGGAAAACGACGTCGATCCTCCGCGCTGCCGAGTGGTTCACGGCCCGCGGGCTCCGCGTCGGCCTGGTCACCAACGATCAGGCCGGCGGGCTCGTCGACACGGCCCTCGTCCGCGCCCACGCCCTCCCCGTCGAGGAGATCGCCGGCGGCTGCTTCTGCTGCCGGTTCAATTCGCTCGTCGAGGCCGCCGATCGACTCTCGCAAGACACCGCCCCCGACATTCTCCTCGCCGAGCCGGTGGGGAGCTGCACCGATCTGGTTGCCACGGTGAGCCTGCCACTGGCGCGGATCTACGGCGATCGCTTCACGGTCGCGCCGGTGAGTGTCGTCGTCGATCCCCTCCGGGCGCTGCGGATTCTCGGCGTTCCCGGTGCCGCCGGCGGCAGCTTTTCGCCGAATGTCAGCTACATCTACCGCAAGCAAATCGAGGAAGCGGAGATCGTCGTCATCAACAAGTGCGACCTCGTCACCGCCGAGCAACGCGAAGCGCTCCGCGGGGCCTTGGCCGTCGCCTGCCCCGGCGCCCGGGTGTGCGAGATCTCGGCCCGCGAGGGAACCGGCCTCGACGACTGGTTCGAGACGCTCCTCGCCGACCGCTCCAGCCCTCGGCCGATCGGGGAGATCGACTACGACCGCTACGCCGATGGCGAGGCCCTCCTCGGCTGGCTCAATGCCGAGATCCGCCTTGGTGAGCCGGGGGGCCGCGAGTGGGATGGCAACGCGATGCTCACTCGGCTCCTCGAAGCGATCCGGGCCGCGGTGGCTGGTCTCGGCCACGAAATCGCCCATCTCAAGGCGACGCTTTCGGTCGAGGGGGACGACTACGAACTGGCCGCCGCAAACCTCGTCCGTTCTGCCGCCATCGCCGAACTCTCGCACCGCCTCACCGATCCGCTCGATGTCGGCCGGCTCCTCATCAACCTCCGGGCAGAAGCCGATCCGGCGATCCTTGAAGTGGCCGTCCGCGAAGCGCTGGAAACAGTTCGGGGCGACCTGGCCGCCGGGGTGATCCACAGCGAGCACTTCCGCCCCGGCCGCCCCGTCCCCACGCACCGCATCCCCGCCTGATCATCCCGCTCAGCTTCCCCCTTCTCCCCCAACACCAACGACGGACGGCCCGCCATGCTTCCGCAACTCGCGACCCGCATCGTCACCACCGTGTCGCCGAAGTGCCTGTGGAAGGCCGGCTGGAACTTCGGCCTGAAAGGCATGCTCTCCGTCGAGCGGTTCAAAGCGCGAAAGCGCCGCGGGATCGTCTTCCCGCCGTTCCTCCACCTCTCGATCATCAATTCCTGCAACCTCCGCTGCCAGGGGTGCTGGGTCGACGTTCAGGCGCCGCGGACGATGATGACGACCGACGAGCTCGATCGGATCATTTCCGACGCGAAAGCGCACGGGAACTCGTTCTTCGGCCTCCTCGGGGGCGAGCCGTTCCTCCATCCGGGGCTCTTCGATCTCCTCGAGCGGCATGGCGACTGCTACTTCCAGATCTTCACCAACGGGCAATTGATCACCCCTGACGTCGCCCGGCGGCTCGCCCGGATCGGCAATGCCACGCCGCTGTTGAGCATCGAGGGGGACGCGGCCACCAGCGACATCCGCCGGGGCAATCGGCAGGTGCTCGACCGCACGCTCCGTGGCCTCGAGGTCTGCCTTGAAGCCCGGCTCCTCACCGGGGTGGCGACGAGCCTCTGCCAGTCGAACATCGACCAGCTCCTCACCGATGCCTGGCTCGACCACCTCATCGGCCTCGGCGTCCACTACACCTGGTTCCACACCTACCGGCCGGTCGGCCCCGAGGCCTCACCGGAACTGGCGCTTCGCCCCGACCAGCTCGTCAACGTCCGCGAGTTTGTCACGTCGCGGCGGGCGACGAAGCCGATCGCGATCGTCGATGCCTACTACGACGACCAGGGAGACGCCCTCTGCCCGATGGCCGCTGGAATCACGCACCATGTCGGCCCGTCGGGCTACATCGAGCCCTGCCCGATCATCCAGCTTGCCGTCGACGACGCTCGGAAAGGCTCCTTCTACGACACGGTGACGCAGTCGGCCTTCCTCCGCGACATGCGCGACGCGGCAGCCGCCCACAGCCGCGGCTGCGTGATGCTCGAGAACCCGAAGCTTGTCCTCGAGATCGCCGACCGGCACGGAGCCCGCGACACCACCCAGCGGGGCACGGCGCGCGAGGAACTCCTCGCGGCCACCCCGCGGAGCAGCCAGGATCTCCCCGGCCGCGAAGTGCCGGAGAAGCACTGGATGTACCGGCTCGCGAAGCGCCACTGGTTCAACGACTTCGGTACCTACGCAAAGCCAGGGAAGCATCCGCCGGCGCGTTCGAGCGCAACGGCGACGGCGACGGCGAC
>CAJAYZ010000388.1 GCA_903949225.1 uncultured Planctomycetaceae bacterium | reverse complement strand
TTGTCGCGCGTGGTCATCCAGTCGACGAGCGCCGTCCGCGGATCGACGTCGGCGGCGAGCTCGGCCGGCTTGCCACCGAGGACCGCTGCCTGATGGGTGGCCTTGGGGCCGGCCGCCTGCGCCGGGCCGCGGTTGTGGAAGATCTGGTCTTCGCCCGGCTGGGCACCCTTCTTCCGGCCGATCCGCGAGAAGAACGCGGAGAGCTGGTAGTAGTCGGCGGTGCTCCACTTCTCGAACGGGTGGTGGTGGCAGCGGGCGCACTGGAGGCGCAGGCCCAAGAAGAGCTGCGAGAGATCCTCGACCTGCTGGTTGGTGTCGACCACCTGCCGGTACCAGATCGTGGCCGGGTTGCCGCCGGCCTCGCCGGATGCGGTGACGATGTCGCGGACGAACTGGTCGTAGGGCTTGTTCTCCGCCAGGCTCGAGCGGATCCACTCGTGGAAGGAATAGCTGCCGTGGCGGTGGAGGGCGTCGTCGGTCCGCTTGTTTCGCAGGATCGACGACCACTTGTTGGCAAAGGTGTCGGCGTAGTCGGGGCTGTCGAGGAGCCGGTCGACGAGTTTGTCGCGCTTGGTGGGATCGGAGTCGGCGAGGAAGGCCCGCGTCTCGTCGAGCGTGGGAACGCGACCGGCGATGTCGATCGTCGCCCGGCGGAGGAACGTGGCGTCGTCGCACCGTCCCGACGGCGGGAGCGACAGCGCCACGAGGTTGTCGAGGACGTGGCCGTCGACGAAGTTCCGCGCGAAGGCATTTCGGTCCGGAATCCTGTCGAGCGGTGACTCCAGCGGCACCGTCGCCCGGAACACCGCCACCTGGCTCTGGTAGCGGACCATGAGGGCGGCGACACCGCTCCGCGGCGGGCCGTTGCCCCGCTCGGCTGCCGAGACGAGGCCGGTCTTGTCGACGCTGGCCAGTTCCGGGGCGTTGACCTCGTACTGCGCCATCGGCGTCACATCCTCGCGCGAGCCGTCGGAGAGGATCGCCATGACGCGAACCTGCTGCGACTGCCCCGGGTGCATAACGCGGACGGTCGGGAAGACTTCGATGCCGACGACCGTCGGGGCATTCGGGTTGCCCGGCTGGGCCCCTTCGGCGATCCAGCGCGAGATCAGACGGTAGGAAGGGGAGCCCGTCTCGATGAGCTTGCCGCCGCCGTGGGGGACGACCGCCGCCGCCTTGAGAAGGAGGAGGCTTTCGTCGGGGGCGGTCGTAGAGATCCGCCGGCTGCGGGCCTCCTTGACGAGATGCTCGTGGTCCTCAGCCGGCTCAAAGCCGAGGAGGGAGAGCCGGAAGCCGTTTTGGCCGCCGCTCTTTCCATGGCAACCACCGCCATTACAGCCGTATTTCGTGAACACCGGGACGACCCGGCCGAAGAACTCGACCGGCGGATCATTCCCGAAACGCTCGACGACCAGCGGCACGCGGGTCTCGGGGAGGTCGGTGAGGCCCGGGACGGCGGCGACGCTAACAACAATCTCCCCCTGTCCGTCGGCCACCGGGATGACGACCCCCTCGGGGGTCACCTTGGCAAGGGATTCCGGCTCGACCCGGTAGGCCGCCTGCCGGGTGACGTCACGCTCGGGCTCGGTCCCCGCCTGGAAGGCGCTGACGACGAGCTGGCGCCGCCCCTCGGTGCCGATGAGATGCATCGGGCCTGAGGGTTCGCCAGTGGAAACCTCGATCCGCGGGCCAGCCGCGGCCTCGGCGGCGTGAAGCGTGCCCACCGGCAGCGTGGCTGCAAGAATCGCGGCGCACACCCGAGAGAGCAGGACGCTCCCAGAGCCGGATGCAGAGCCGGATGGAAGGAAACACCGCAGGCACTTCTGGCGGACGATCGTCGGCACGGGCATATCCATGGCACTCTCCACGGCGGCAAAACCCCTCACAAGACCCTTCAAAGTATCCCCCAAACCTTCACCTGTCGCAAAGATGAGCCCAGAAAAGGCTGACGGATTCGGCTGTAAAGTGTTTTTCGATAGGAGTTTAAGGTCTTTCTTGGGTGGGTCCGTGAGGGGGCCT
>CAJAYZ010000387.1 GCA_903949225.1 uncultured Planctomycetaceae bacterium | reverse complement strand
CGGCGGTCGATCGCCTCGGTCTCCCCTCGAGCCTGCTCCGGCGCCAGATACCCAGGCGTGCCAAAGAGGGTCCCGCAGACGGTGTGCAGCGCGTCGCCGGGGGACTCGTGCAGACCCCCTTGATCGATGTTTTCCCGCTCGGCGAGCACCTTCGCCAGCCCCCAGTCCATGACCGTTACAAGACTGTACTCGCCGACCATGACGTTGGAGGGCTTGAGGTCGCGGTGGATGACCCCCGCATCGTGCGCCGCGGCGACCGCTTGGCAGGCCTGGAGAAAGGCGGCAAGGAGCCGGGGCTGATCGTCGGCAGGGGCGCGTCTGGCGTCGAGAATCTGCCGCAGCGTCTGGCCGCGCAGGAGCCTCATCACCATGTAGGCGCGGCCATCATCGGTAATCCCGAACTCGTGCACCGCCATGATGCCGGGATGGTTCAATCGGCTGGCGATCTTCGCTTCGCGGAGAAAGCGTCGCAGCTGGGCCGGCCGGTCGCCGCACACCTGGAGCGACTTAATCGCCACGGGGCGCTCGAGGAACACGTCCCACGCCTCGTAGACGATCCCCATGCCACCGCGGCCGATCTCCCGCACCACCCGGTAGCGGCTGCCGCTCGCAGCCGAGCCGACACCTGCGAGCGCGTCGTCTCCCGGCCCGGGCGCGACGGTGCCGGCCGCACTTCCGGAGGCGTTGCTGTCCGACCAGCGATGGAGTTCGAGGGTATGGTCGACCGACGCCGGTAGCGCGGCCGACGACTCGATGCCGGCTCCGGTCTCGAACTCGATGCCGCTGGCGAAGGCCACTGAGGGAATGGCTCCGTTCGACACGCTTCTCACGGCGACAGTGGGGGCGTCGGGCGGGGGCCGGCGATCGCCGCCAGGGACACCGGCCCCGGGTTCACCGAAGCCGGTTGACCGGGTGTCGCGTTTCCGCTCGTCGTCGGTCGTCTGGCGGTCCATCGCGCGTTCCCCAAGATCTCGAACCTTTCCGGCGGCGCAGATGCCCCGTCACCGCCTTTCGCATTCTATCGCCGCCCCGGACCGTCCGCCGCGCCGGAGCAGGGGCAGTCGGCGGGAAGCATTTGCGACTGGCCCCACACGCTCACGCCAGCGGCTCTGTCGGCAGCATCCGCTCGAGGACGGCGATGCGGGCAAGCAGGCCGTCACGCTCGTCACGAAGCCGATCGATGTCCGGATCGGGCTGAAGCGCCGTCACATCCCGGGCCACAGCGTAGATCGCTCCCTCTTCAGGCATGGCACGGGCGTTCCATTCGAGCGTCACGAAGCGGCCATCGACGCAGCGGTAGCGGTTGCAGAAGCGGTGCGTCGTCTCGCCGCGGCCGAGCTTCTCGACTTCGGCAAGCGTCGTTGCCTGGTCGTCGGGATGGACGAAATCGAGGAACTTCCTCGACAGGAGCACGCTCTCGGGGTGGCCGAGGAGGCGGACGGCGTTGTCATTGACACGGAGAAACGTCCCCGACAGGCTGGCGATGCAGAACAGATCGATCGAGAGATCGAAGAACCTGACGAGCTGCTGCTCGGCCCGGCGCTGCCCCGACTCCAGATACGCCACGAGGACCTCGACGATCTCGCCGGCATCGGCGGGGCGCTGCTCAGGGTCGATCGCCAGGCAGCGTCGGGCGAGGGTCGAAAGCACCTCCGGGCCGTCACAGGCTTCAAGGCGGGCAAGCGCCGCGGCGGTGTCTCCCTCCTCCGCCTGTCGCCACACCTCCACCGGCGTCGTTCCCAGGTAAGCGGGCCCTCCGGTGAGGACCTCACAGAGAATGCATCCCAGGCCGAAGACGTCGGTCCGCCGATCGACGCGATCGATCTCACCCCGCGCCTGTTCAGGAGCGAGATAGCCGGGGGTGCCAAACACCGTCCCGCACGCCGTGTGGATCTCCTCGGGCGTCTCCCCCAGGCTCTCGTCGGTGAACACCACCTCCGGCTGGGGATCGTCGAGGACCTTCGCGAGCCCCCAATCCATCACGGTCACGAGGCTGTAGTCTCCGACCATGATGTTGGCAGGCTTGAGATCGCGGTGAATGACGCCGGCGGCATGGGCATAGGCCACCGCCTGGCAGGCCTGGAGAAAGGCGGCGAGGAGTCGCGGGAGATCGTCGGCCGCCCCGGCGCGGGCATCGAGGATCTGCCGCAGCGTCTGGCCGCGCAGCAGCCGCATCACCATGAACGCCCGGCCGTCGTCGGTCTGGCCGAACTCATGGATCGCCATGATGCCGGGATGGTTGAGACGGCTGGCGATCCGCGCCTCGCGCAGGAAGCGCTTCAGTTGCGATGGCCGATCCCCCCTGACTTTCAGCGACTTGATCGCCACGGAGCGCTCAAGTTGCAGATCGAGCGCCTCATACACCACCCCCATCCCGCCGCGGCCGACCTCGCGGACGAGCCGATAGCGCCCCCCGGCCCCCGCCACGCCGATCGCCGCCGCCATTCCGGCATCGACATCGGCTGGCGCTTCGCCGGCGTGCATCACTGTCCGGCGCTCAGCGACGGAAAGCGGCCGGAGGTGGACGGTGTGATCGATCGGCCCGACGGTGGGTTGGGCGTGGAAGCGATCGTCGAAGACCGGGTCTCCACGGCTGTCGTCGCCGCAGACGATTCCGTCCGGCTGCAAAACTCGGGGACCGACCCGTGTCGGCTGATCGGGGGCGCGCACCGGGCCGGGAGCGCACCCGGCGCTCTCCATTGCCGTCGATGGCTCGACGGTCGCCATCCTTTGCTCCTCCCGCTGGGGTTTCGCCGAGCCGCTTGTCTTCCGGCAGCCATCCGCATCGTCGACCCCTCGGCTGCCATCCTACCGCGACCGGTCAAGGGTTGCGCGGGCCGGGCAGGCGGCCGGAAGCACAGCGGAGGGCTTTCTCAATCGCCCCCCGGCGTCACAAGCAAGGACAGTCTGTGGGGAGGATCATGGCGACGGCGCCCGGGACGGCTTCGAAGCGGAAGCGGTGGGCCTTCATCGGCTCGCCGTCAAGGTTCACCGGGAGCTCGCCCCGGCTCTCGGTCTCCACCCATGGCACCCGCTGGCGGACGATCCATCGCCCCCCGCGCCAGGGGGCGCCGGCGGAGACCGCGGTGGCCAGTTCGGCCGCCACCTCCGGAACATCGGGGAGCGTAAACGGCGCGAACGAGACGACATCGAGGAGGCCGTCGTTGATTCTCGCCTCGGGGGCGAGCGGATGGCCGCCACCGGCGAGGCGGCCGTTGCAGACGGCGCCGACGATCATCCCGGCGTTGCTCTCGCCGTCGGGCGTGCGGAGCGTGCAGGCATAGGGGCGGAAGTTGACCGCCTTGAGGATTCCCATCAGCGTGTAGGCCCCGCCGCCGAGGAAGTCCTTGAGCTCCACCGGCGTGTCTGCAGTGACTGCGGCGCCAAAGCCCCCCGAGGCGACATTCACGAAGTAGCGGTCGTTGGCGCGAGCCAGGTCGACAGGCCGAGGCGCCCCCTCGCAGGCCAGCGTCAGCGCCGCCACCGGATCGATCGGCACCCGGCAGGCGGTGGCGAAATCGTTGGCGGTGCCGAGGGGAAGGATCGCCATCGCCGGCCGCCGCGCCGGCTCGATCGCCACAAGCTGCATCAATCCATTGGCCATCTCGTTGACGCTCCCATCCCCGCCCCCGGCGATGATCCGCTCCACGCCGTCGGCCGCCGCCTCGGCGACGAGCCGCTCGACATCCCCTTTCTCCCAGGTGACGCGAACCTCGATCGGGTGCCCCGCCCTCCGGAGCGTGTGAACCGCCTCGCGGACCGGCTGAAGCCCCGCCTTCTTGCCATTGAGAATCAGTCGAGCGCGCATGGTCAGAGGCCTCCGCGGTATTCTTTTCACGTTCCCGATCCTACCCACTGCCGCGATCCACAGGTTCCCCATGCTCGATGCCGCCACGCGGGCCCGCGACTTTCCTGCCCTCGCGGGAATCGTCTATCTCAACACCGCCGCCGAAGGGATCCCGCCGCCGGCGGTCGGTGAGGGGCTCAGCCAGTACTTCCGCGACAAGCAACTCGGGATGGACGGCAGGCTGCGGCATGCCGCCGTCCATGCGGAAGCCCGCCGACTCGCCGCCGCACTTGTCGGCCTCGAGGCCGACGACGTCGCCATCTGCTCCTGCTCATCCGAGGCCTTCAATCTCGCGAGCCTCGCCCTCGGGCTTCGCGAAGGCGATGAGGTTGTCGTCACTGATCTCGACTTCCCGGCGAGCGTCACGCCGTTTCTTCAAGATGGCTGCCCGGCCGCGGTGAAGGTCTGGCGATCGCGGGCGGGAAGCCTCGTGACCGAAGACCTCGTCGCGCTCCTCTCGCCACGGACGAGGCTCGTCTCCCTGCCGCTGGTGAGCTTCTACAACGGCTTCCGCGCCGCCGTCCCGGCGGTTGCCGAAGTCGTCCACCGCCATTCCCCGGCGCTGCTTGCCGTCGACATCACGCAGGGGCTGGGGCGGATCCCCCTCGATCGCGATTCGGGGGCCCTCGCCGGCGCCGATCTCATCGTCTCGAGCACGCACAAGTGGCTCTTGGGTCCCCATGGCGGCGGGATCGTCGGCGTGCCGCCGAAGCGCCGAGACGCGTGGACGGTGCCGGCCGGTGGATGGTTCAACATTCACGACGCGTTCGGGGCCGACCGCTTCGAGCGGGCCGAGAGCCTCCCCGGCGCCGCGAGCTTCGCCGTCGGGATGCCGAACTACCCCGCTCTCTACGCGATCCACGGGGCGCTTGAATACCTCTCGGGCGTCGGCGTCGCCGCGATCGATCGGCGGGCGGCGCCACTCGTGTCGGAGTGCCTCTCCGGCCTCCGCGCCCTCGGCGTCGATCTCCTCTCACCGACCGATCCTGCGCGGCTGGCAGGCATCCTCGCCTTCCGCCACCCCCGGGCCGATGCCCTCCACCGCTTTCTCCACGATCGACAGATCCACGTCATGCACCACGCCGGCAGGCTCCGCGTCGCGTTCCACGGCTACAACACCGAAGCCGACGTCGCCACGTTCCTCCGCGAGTTCGCAAGCGCGCTTGCCACGGTCTGAGAAGCGTCGGGCGGGACAGAAAAAACCCGCAGCCTCAAAGCCTAAAACTCGGCGTGCTGCCGGCCGGTGCCAGCCACGGTCGCAAACAGATCCCGGCGCGCATCGAGAAGCGCGAGCGCATGGTGGACGTCGGGAGGCACGTCTGCCACGACTGTCGCGATCACGATCGGAATTGGGGCCGTCGCCTCGGGCGTGATAACCGCTCGGCTACCGCTTCCCCACGGCACGACGCTAAACACGATCGCCGCGGCGATCCCGGCCACCATCTCGGGGAGGTGCCGCCGCCGCGGATTCGAACCTTGTTCAACACCTTGTTCAACCTGAGCCTGGCCGGCAAGCATGAGGCGGCGTTCGCAGGCCGCCTCCTCCATCGCGACGACGACGGAGTCTCGGAAGCCGGCATCCGGCACGGGCAGACCGCGACCGCGGAGGAGCGCTTCGACCGCGTGGCAGTTCGGCTGCGATTCGGGGCCGACAGAATCGTCGGCATCGTAAGGATCAAAAAGGTTCATCGAATCACCTCCACGGCGAGCACCGCACGGAGCTTGTCGAGGGCGTAGCGATACCGGCCGGCGGCCGTGTTGAGACTCACGTTGGTCACCTTCGCGATCTGCGCGAATGTCAGTCCGCCATCGATCTTCAGGGCCACCACCTCCCGCTGGGCCTCCGGCAGGCCCGCGAGCGCCCTGGCGAGCCTGACGTCGGGTTCATCCGCGGCGCCGGCCGTCCCTTCGGCCACCATCCGGCCATCGGCCTCGCGTTCCCGTCCGATCCGCTCGATTGCCGTTCGTTCCAGGGCCTTCCGCTGCCGGCTCCGGGAAACCGCATGCCGCAGCGACGTGAAAGCGTAGGCCTCGGGGTCGTCGACGTCGCCCAGGCAGGCCCCCGAGCGCACGAGCCGCACGAACAGGTCGTGAACGATGTCCTCCGCCTCGGCGCCGGTGCAGCCGAGCGTCCGTGCGGCTCCCAGCAACCGGCCGGCGAGGCTGTCGTAAAGAGAGGCGAAGTCGACCGAAGCCGCTACCCCGTCCCCCTCGGGCACTGTGTCGTCAATGGTCATCGCATCGACTCCCCTCGCCCTGGGCATCGTGGGTCGCCATGGGTCGATCGGACGCTCCCCTCCGGGACTCCCAAGGAAGGCGTCACTGTCAAGGAGCCATGAGGCCCGACGATTTGTATTCCTGCTGGTCCAGATCCTCGTGCTGCTCCCCTGGGGCCCGTCGCACTCCCCGGGCCCGCGCCCTTGTGGTTGTATCCCCGGCCGGCAGCGGTGGGAAAGGGGCGGGGATTTACAGGAACGCTGCCACCGTCGACGATTGGGGTGTCTGGCTGGCCACCACCGCCCCGCGGTCGGGAGTGGGCCGGCAGACCAGGGGAACTATTCACCGCCGCCCCCGCTCCGGGGAAGCCGGCGCCAGCATGGGAGACGACATGGGCTTTCACCAGACCAAGACACACCGGGCCGGCAAGCACTCCTATCACCAGATCGGCCTCGTCCGCGGCCAGTTCGGGGATATCCCAGAGGACACCTGGCTCGACTTCCTCGCCAAGAACGGCTTCGACGGCTGGGAAGAGGCCTCGTGGGAGCTCGACCTCCCCCAGTGCGACACCGAGAGCGGCGCCGAGGCCTATGCGAAGAGCCGGATCGAGAAGGCGAAGAAGCGCGGCCTCGAGATCTTCTCGATCGCCACTCATCTCCAGGGGCAGGTCCTCGGCGACGAGCCCTCCGCCAAGACGCTCCAGTTCATCGGCGGCGAGCCGGTCGAGGCCTACGTGCAGTGGCGCAAGGCCGGCAACGAGCCGCCGCGCACCAATCCCTACTTCGTTCCCGACGAGGTGGGGAAGCTAATGCAAGAGAAGGCCTGCAAGGATCTCATCCGTTCGGTGCGCCTCGCCCACTACCTCGGCAAGTTCCAGGATCGAACCGTTGCCGTTCCTGGTTTCGTCGGCTCGCCGGCCCATTGCTGGAGCCACTTCTTCGAGTTTCCGCCGCGGCCGAAGTCGATCGGCGGCTGCCCGATCCCGGAAGTCCTCGACGTCAGCTTGGAACTCCTCGTCGAGCGCTTCGCCCCGGTGTTTGACGCCTGCCGGAAGTATGGCGTGACGTTCGATCTCGAGTGTCATCCGGGCGAGCGGGCGATGGGGGATATCGAGTCGGCCGGTGACTATCTCCGCGCTCTCGGGCGAGCGGGCTACGGCACCGATGTCGTCGGCTTCAACATCGATCCCAGCCACATGGTCTGGCAAGGCGTCTGCCCGATCGCCTTCATCCGCGAATACGGCGACGCGATCCACACCGCGCACATCAAGGGCGTACAGGTCATCGACGGCCCGACCCGCGCCGGACGCCTCGGTGGCCACCGCCCGATGGGCCACAAGCTCAACGGCTGGAACTTCGTCACCGCCGGCAGCCGACGCGACAGCGTCAACGTCGAGGAGATGATCGTCGAGCTCAACCGGGCCGGCTACTCCGGGGCGATCAACATTGAGTGGGAGGACAACGACGCGGAGAAGAAGGCCGGCGCCGTCGCGGCGCTCCATGCCGTCCACGCCTGCGATCTCCCCCCGGCCGTCGGCCGACACGACGAGACCCTCAAGGCCTGACCCCCGACACGTGTCATCACGGGAGGCGGCGGGTCGAGCGACGACCCGCCGCCTTTTTTTTCACGAGGAACCGCTCCAGAAAAAGGTGCCAGCCACCATTTGTCTGGAGACCCCGGCCAGCGGCCGGGGCCGTGTCGCCTGCGGCGACCGGCAAATGGTGGCTGG